>CAXBHV010000180.1:0-8717 GCA_963974855.1 uncultured Rhodopirellula sp.
GTAAGATGCGGCTGCGATAATAATGCGTAGCTGCTTTGTCCCGCCGCTTTGCCGTGGGCATCAAACAATGCCGCCTCGACGGGAGACGCTGCGAGCAGCACTGCGAGATCGGGAATCGGAGAAGCAAGCTTCCGCTCGGTCGCAAGATCTTTGGCGATCGACTCACGCAACGGTATCAGTTCGTGACAGATATCCAGCGGATGTCCAGCGACTCCGCTTTCGGAGTACGCCTTTGCAATGCGGTGAAGAAGTTCAACGACGATGTCAAGCTTTTCGGTGTCACCGACCGACGGATCCGGCCACGCCCAGGCAACCCCCATCGTCATCGAGCCAAGCCCGGTAGCATTGCTGGAAGCCGTTTCGGCATTACAGTCGACCGAGACCACGGTGACATCGGTAACCACTCGCCCGCCAAACTTCATTGGCGTTCGGTAGTCATAAGTTTCGCTGCGAACACTCAGTTCGACACGGTGCAAATCAGTTGAGGTTTTCATTCCTGAAAATGTAGCCGAAGTCTCAATGACATTCGACCACCGCAATCCAGGTCGCTTAAAGTTTGCACAAACGAAACGGGCAAAGAGATGAACACTCTGCCGGTTAAAGCGAAAAAAACGAGCGAGCCCGTAGGGTTGCGAAGGTGGTGACCACCTTCGCAACCACCGGCACTAGACCAAGTTCTTGCGAACAGCCCAGACAGCGGCTTGTGTACGATCGCTAACACCGATCTTGCGAAGGATGTGTTGCACATGCTCCTTCACGGTTTCGTAGCTGATGCCAAGCATCTTCGCGATTTCTTTGTTGGTCAAACCCAGGGCCATTTGACGAAGCACTTCGCTTTCACGCTGAGTCAAAGGCACTTCGATGTCTTGGCTCAAACGAGGAGTTGCCAACGCACCAGTGACGCGTCGCAGTTCTTCGCGTGTCCATGCCGATTCGCCTGAAACGGCAAGCTTCAGTGCTTCGGTCAAACGCTCGCGACTGGCCGACTTCAACACGAACCCAGCCGCACCGAGTGCAACCGCACGAGCGATGTAGGTCGGGTTGTCGTAGGCCGAGAACAGCACGATCGGAAGATCGGGGTGATCGAGTTTGATTCGTCCAAGAGCGTTCAATCCATCGCCCCCTTCCATGCGGATGTCCAGCAGCACCACGTCGGGCTTAATCGCGTCGACTTGGCTCAATGCTTCCGCAGCGGTCGTGGCTTCGCCAGCGACTTGGATATCAGTCCCCTCAAGTAGCAGGGCAATACCCACGCGAATGATTTCGTGGTCATCAACAATTAATAGCTTCTTTGACATTTTCTTATTCCTGAAAGTAGACGAGAGATGCGTTGACGCAATTTCTTAATTATCCCACCACGTCAAGCGTGGCCGGGGTACCTCTTTAGTGAAGTTCGCCATAAGGCTTACTCTATTCGGGTGCCAACCCTTACGCAGGATGGTGATTTACTCCAGCAATCCGCCGATATGGCCAATCGAATTTGCGGTTTTGTTTTTTTTATGAGTACTTTATCAATTCTACTCACTTTCGGAAACAATACCGCCTAACAGCACGTGGTGTGTCCGCTTGTGCTAGTGTGTGTAAGAATCGCGAAAATGCATTGCAAAAGCCGCATTTTCGGGTTCTCACACTGTTTCGGTAAAGCGAAAAATCACTGAGTCTTTCACTTCACCATCATCACAGATCACAGCGTGCCTCAACTCATTCGGCTACTGAAGTGCCCCCCTATTATTAATGCAAAAAAGACGGGGGGAAGGGGGGCGCTCGTCGATTGAACACGAATTGGGTTGATCCCGCCAGCGATTTGGGGGGGAAGACATTTTGATTCACCGCACCAGCTTCTGTTTTCCGAATCCATCACCACCGCTTTGGGTGCCCACAGCATTCAAGGTCGAATGAGTCGGCGAAAACCATAAAAAAGCTGCATCCAGAGGGTATGGGTGTACCCCCGTACGCCATCGTTTCACCCCCCACTTCGTTAATGGCAATTCGTTTTCCGCACGGCGGTTTCAATGGTAGTGCGGCTTGCCGCTATTGACAAAACTGCTATCCGCAAGTCACTCGAAATCCCCTTGGTTGCAGTGATTTTGGGTTGACGAGCCGTTTTCAACGGTCTTCGATCGAAGCACGAGCAGTGGGTTGCCACGAGCAGTGGGTTGCCACGAGGATCGAATCGTGTCCAGACGACTTTTCCATCATGGACTGCGAGAGAAGACCAGGAATCCCTGTCGGGCGAGCGTCCAAACAAGGGTGTCCAAGACGAGGGAATTGGGCAGAAGAAAACCACTTATCCTTTACTGAGTAAAGCGTGATTGGCCGGACAAGAATTTCGATTACGGAGGAAATCGGCTTTGCAAATGACGAATTCGGCAGGCGAAAGTGATCATTGCAAACCTTCACAGGTATCAGGATGGCTCCGTTCAGGGGGCGATAAAGGGCGGCGGTTGACCTTAGACCCTGATGGGGAGCCTAAGCATGGCACCTCGGTGCTCGTAGCATCGCATATCGACTATGATTCTTCACACTAATCATCAACGTTTCTCCAAATCACCTGGGAGGTTTCTTTGTTACGGAATCGCTAGACGGCGCCTGACGCATGGCTAGGTCGGTAATTGTTAAACGCAATTCGTCTTTACCCGGCATGCATGTAGACGCGTGGTAGGTTTGATTCGTTAGCGACTTGGACCGATTTTTCCGCCTGAGCCCCCACTGCACAAGGAACGGGGACTTGTTCGGAATGAAAGGTCATCGCCGACACCACAGACACACGATAGAGCACTTTGGAAGCAGTGAATTAGCGACCCCAACATGATTCAAACAGACGCAGCAAGGTGTAGCGTCTACGTTGAGTAAGCCCAATTATCCGAGGCCAGGGGGCCTACTTTTTCATTGCGATCTATAAAGCGTTTAGCATTTTTTGATAGAGGAACCTGCAATATGCTCATGAAACAGCCGTGCCCCGAACAGCAATTTGCTTACCATGCCCCCTACGGCTCGACACTGCAGGACACGGGCGTTCAGTTTTCGGTGTTTAGTCGTTCAGCGACCGCGATGCGGTTGCTGCTTTACAACAAAGTTAACGATCGCGAACCGAGCGAAGTAATCGAGTTTGATCCTATCAAGGATCGTCGTGGCGACATCTGGAGCATGCATGTTCCAGGTCTCGCACACGGGCAACTTTACCACTACCAAGCGAGTGGCCCCTGGGATCCCGAGCACGGACAACGTTTTGACCCTTCGGCACGGTTGATCGATCCGTATGCGCAAGCACTCGCGGGCACCTACTTGACCAACAACGACGGCGTGGTGCGACCTCCGAAATGTGTCGTCATCGAAGACACGTTTGACTGGGAAGGCGATCGCCACCTCCGCCACGATATGAGCGAGACGGTGATCTATGAGATGCACGTTCGTGGATTCACCAAAAGCCGAACGGCGAAAGTCAAATCAAAGGGCAGCTACCTTGGCGTAATCGATAAGATTCCCTACCTCAAGTCGTTGGGGATCACCGCAGTCGAACTGATGCCGATCAACGAGTTTCCGATTCGTGATCCGCAAGGCAAAAAACTGGAGCGACCGAACTATTGGGGTTACGACCCAATGGCGTTCTTCTCGCCTCACCGTGGTTACGCGCATGGCAAAGAACCGGGGGCTCAGGTCAACGAGTTCAAGCAAATGGTCAAGGCTCTGCACGCAGCGGGCATCGAAGTCATCCTTGACGTCGTGTTCAACCATACATGCGAAGGCAACGAACAAGGCCCGACACTGTCCTTCAAAGGACTCGAGAATCAAGTCTATTACATTCTCAGCGAAGGCCAGCACTACTCGAATTACTCGGGTTGCGGTAACACGCTCAATGGGAACCATCCTGTTGTACGTGAGATGATTTTCCACTGTTTGCGTCACTGGGTTTACAACTACCACGTCGACGGATTCCGTTTCGATTTGGCGAGTATCCTTAGCCGGGACACCAAGGGGAACTTGATTCCAAACCCGCCGATGGTCGAGATGATTGCCGAAGATCCGATGCTGGCGAACACGAAAGTGATCGCGGAAGCATGGGATGCCGCCGGAGCGTACCAGGTCGGTTCGTTTGGTAACCATCGCTGGGCCGAATGGAACGGACGCTATCGCGACGACGTGCGTGGTTTCTGGCGTGGCGATGGCGGAACGCTCGGTGCATTGGCAACCCGTTTGGCCGGCAGTAGCGATTTGTACGAACATGCAGGGCGACCACCTCACTGCAGTATCAACTTTATCACCAGCCACGATGGTTTCACGATGAACGACTTGGTGTCGTACAAAGAGAAGCACAACATGGCCAATGGTGAAGATGGACGCGACGGCGACAATCACAACATCAGCGATAACTACGGAGAGGAAGGCCCAACGCGAAAGAAGGGGGTACGGACGATCCGTGACCGCCAACTTCGCAACATGTTGACCACTTTGCTGCTCAGCCAAGGCGTGCCGATGCTGGTCAGTGGCGATGAATGCCGACGGACTCAGAAAGGCAACAACAACGCCTATTGCCAAGACAACGACATCAGTTGGTTTGATTGGCGATTGGTCGATAAGAATGCCGACTTGGTTCGCTTTGTCAAATCGCTGATCGAGTTCCGCAAGGCACAACCGACCGTGCGTCGACGCGAATTCCTAACCGGGCAACCTGTCGACGGACGCTCGATTCCGGACGTCTCGTGGTACTCGGCCAACGGCAGCCCGTTGGATTGGGGACAACACGATTTGGCAATGGTTGCCTATATCGCAGCCCCGAGCCGCCGGGATGATACCGAGGGCGTTGGCCGCGACGTGGTGATGATGTTCAACAGTACCGGACAAGACCGCGAATTCATGCTGCCCGAAATGGGACGTGGGATGAAGTGGAACCTGTTTGTCGATACCGCTGGCGAATCACCCAAGGATGTTTACCCCAAACTGAACGGCCCTATGCCGCCAAGTAATTGGGTGATCGAGATGCCTTGTCATTCGATGAAGATCTATGTGAACACGCTCGAGGCAAAGTAAAACGCCCCCCGCTGGCGGCCCATTAGGCTTGCCCGTGGCCAAAACCACGCCGTTTACCTTCGAGCGGCTGCCCCGATAGTCCATTTACCGCCTCGAGTCGCCTGCAAAGGGGCCCGAGGCGGTGTCGTTTCGCTAGCATTGCGAATTTCCCACGATTGGCGAATATCGGCCCTCAAACCACGGCGGTTTGGCAACCCGTCTTGCCATCTCGGCAATAATCACGAACACTAGGACGCGAGACATCCTGACTCGTCTTCAACTAAGTAGAAGTCACCGGGGTCACGCCACGGAAACCACGGCAAACCCCTCACTGCACTGAAAGAGATTGCATGAACCATTCCCCCCTTCACGAACTTTCCAATAGCCACTCGTACCAGAGCTATCAGCGTCAGCGTCAACTGACCCTTGGCGATTTGCTTTTGGAAAACCGGATCGTGTTTCTCCAAGGCGAGATCCACTATGCCAATGCCAACGACGTCGTGATGAAACTGCTTTATCTGCAGAGCGAAAACCGTCGCAAGGATATCCACTTTTACATCAATTCACCTGGCGGATCGGTCACCGCCACGTTGGCGATCTATGACACGATGCAGATGTTGTCGTGCCCTGTCGCCACGTATTGTGTCGGCGAAGCCTGTAGCGGTGCCGCAGTATTGCTCGTCGGCGGCTCGCAGGGCAAGCGATTCTGTTTGCCCAACAGTCGCGTGATGATGCATCAACCGATGGGCGGCGTGGGCGGCCAAGTCAGCGATATTGAGATTCAAGCCGCTGAGATGTTCCGCTATCGCGATGTTTTGAACAACATCATCAGCAAGCACAGCAATCAATCGGTGGAAAAGATCGCCAAGGATACCGACCGCGATTTCTTCCTCGGCGCCGAAGAAGCAAAGGCATACGGGCTTGTCGACGATATTTTGGTCAAGCCGCCGGAAGACGAAAACGATGACGACGACAAAAAATAGTCTGCTTTAACGAGACGATCGAATCTCGTTCTTAAGACGTCGTCTTTTTATCTGAATCCAACCGTACCCACACCGTCGAAAGTTTATAAGCATGCCAATCATTCCTTACGTTGTCGAAAAAAGCGGCCGCGAAGAACGCGTCTATGACATCTACAGCCGACTGCTAAAAGACCGGATCATCTTCCTCGGCCAACAAGTCGACGATCAGATTTCGAACTCTTTGGTCGCACAGATGTTGTTCCTACAATCGGATGACCCCAAAGCCGATATCCACATGTACATCAACAGCCCCGGTGGCAGCATCACCGCAGGGATGGCGATCTACGATACGATGCAATTCGTCTCGTGTGACGTTGCAACGTACTGCATCGGCCAAGCCGCCTCGATGGGAGCCGCCCTGTTGACTGCGGGAGCCAAAGGCAAGCGTTTTGCCCTTCCTAACGCTCGCATCATGATCCACCAACCGCTTGCCGGGATGCAGGGAACCGCACGCGAAGTCGAAATTCACGTCGAAGAATTGCGCCGGATCAAGCAGCGGATGAACGAGTTGATGATCGAACACACAGGTCACTCGCTTGAAAAGATCGAGGAAGACACCGATCGCGATCGTTTCATGTCCGCAGACGAAGCATGCGAATACGGCTTGATCGACAAGGTCGTTCACAAGGCAGGCCAAGTTTAATCAGGTCACAGGAGCGGGAAAAATCGCGTCGGCAATCTGATTGCTGCCTGTCCCGCTTCCGTCGCCCCCTTCGTCTAGCGGCCCAGGACGCCGGGCTCTCAGTCCGGAAACAGGGGTTCGAATCCCTTAGGGGGTACTTCTCGCGTTAATCAAACGCGGCAAGTGCTGTGCCCATGCCTGCGGGACGGTTTTGCAAAACCGTCCCGTCTTGTGAACACAGGCTTTCTTTTGATCGATATTCGCCGCGTCGTACGTTATGCTTTAGAACAGGTCAGCCATCCGGCAAATTGACCTGAGCCGACGGTGATGGCGCTAAAAGCGTTAAGTTCTGTCGGCTCACACTACGGCCATCGATACATTACGAAGGTGACAATCTCATCATCAGTCATTGCGGTTGCGATGGACACTCGCAGTGATCAATCAAGCAACGGTCTGTCAATCTGATCCAAGGAGACTCGCATGCCTCACAAAATTTTGTTTGCAAAGATGGTGGGAAAGTGGGAAGGCATTTCTCGAACTTGGTTTCAGCCTGGCAAGATCGCTGATGAATCGCCGATCCGAGGCGAGATCACCAAGGTGCTTGAAGGCTGCTTCCTGCGTCACACCTATCAAAGTTCAATACAAGGGAAGCCGCGAAGTGGCGAAGAGTTGATCGCCTTTAACGCGATCTTGGAAACCTTCCAATGCTCTTGGATTGATGACTTCCACATGAATGCCGCGATCATGTTTTCGCAGGGGCCTGTTTCGAAGCACGGCTTTTGTGTGTTCGGTGAGTACGACGTTGCCGTGAACCACGCCAAGTGGGGCTGGAAAACGGAATTCGAATCACACGACGACGATCATCTCATGATCACCGCTTACAATGTTCACCCTGAAGGCATGGAAGCCAAAGCCGTCGAGACGATCTACCACCGCGTTCACTAACACGTCGGCAAATAACTTTTTGCTTTGCGAGGGATATCGATAAACAAAGCGAGATTGGCTTCTCTTGCAGCGAAACTCGCGAAGACATTCGCCCACCCTCGCTCCCATCCGAAACTCTTGGCGAGTTTCGCTACGAGAAGACCTTGCTGCCTCGACAGGCGGGAAACCTATCCTGCATTGCGAAACCTGTCCGAAATAGAAACGACGACATAAGAAAGACGGCCATGCAGAATTCAACGAGTGTCGTGATCGATCGTAACATAGATGACGTTTTCCGACTCACGATCGACCACGTCGCACAGTGGAGCATCATCGTGGTCGAAGACGAAGTGATCGAGGCGCATCCGGAGGTAGTTGGGACGACGTTTCGCACGGTCACGGAGGACCATGGCCAGCGGATGGAATTCGCAGGCGTCGTCACTCGCCATGAACCGCCCCATGTTCACGCGATACATTTGACAGGCCAAATGTTTGATATTGAAGCGGAATACCGTTTCGATGATTTGGCGGGACGCACGCGAGTGACCCAGCGAGCCACAGTCACCGGAAAACGTTTCTTTCGCTTGTTCATGTTGTTATTCGGATGGATGATGAAACGATCGCACTGCAAAGCCAGCGAACTGGAGATGCAAAGCTTGAAAAAATTCTGCGAAAGCGATCCTCCGGTCGCCGCCAACTAACAATCATTCGCAAGTAATGCGATAGATGACACGCTAATTACCGAACGTTGGCCCGAGAAACAGCTTCCTCTCCCCACACAGATCCATCCACTTGTTTCACAATCCATACGCTCCACCTTCCGAGACTTCTCGCAACGAAGCGATGCCTGCGAGGGCTGTGCGCCGGTGGGTGCCGATCTTGTGGATTTTGGGTTTCCTGTCCTTCGTCTGTTCGTTTATCTCGCACTTCGTTACCATCGCACCGCCGAACGAATGGATTGTTACGTATATTAGTTTCGTGTTTCTCGTCGTCGGTTTTCTTTCCATGTTGTCCCTGCGGATCATGCCACGCAGCGGATCCGGCGAGCTTGGCAGTTGAGAATCGCTCACGCCCCTCCGCACGCCCCCGCCCGCCCGCTCAGCCCAGCCATTTCCCAAGCTACGATGCTCAACTCTGACTTA
>CAXBHV010000181.1:0-8705 GCA_963974855.1 uncultured Rhodopirellula sp.
TTCACTCGCCAGCAGCGGCAGTTCGTCGAGGACCTCATCCGAATTTGACAATCGAACCACTCTCACTTCAGGTGCTGCTTCACGAATCCATTCGCTCGACGAACACTGCGTATCGCAGTCGGCCAGTATCACGCTTCGACCATGACCACGAAGCCAGCCAACCAAGCTACCCGCCAACGTCGATTTGCCAACACCACCTTTACTATTTACGAATGCGATTATCATGCTGGCTTAGCTACACGATGGCAAACTTTCCCGCAAGCATTATTTTCGCGGTGCCATCCAGCGTGTTCAATGACCTGTGGACCAAGCTCCAATCCATCCGCACCGATGGCTAGCCGTCTTCTCGACCTGCATACTTGCCAGCAAGCTTGTAAGCATAATTTTCCGTCAGTTTCGAATATTGCTTGCCCGCCGCGTCGCAGTATGGCAGGGTGCGACGGAGCGAATCCGATGGGGTCACAGGCGTACCGTACTTTGAAACACTTTTGCATCGCCCGATCACCGTGTTCTGAGACACTTTTTACCGTCTCTTGAAACACTCAGGTGACCGTGAATACCGTCTATTGAAACACTTTTGTCCACGTAAGGGACTGAAATGACAAACGATTCGTCAACAGTAATTTTGTTTTATTAACTCATATACAACAACAAACGGAACGGTTGTCTTTGGAGAAAAACCGAACGAAAAAAACACCAACCCAACCACGCGTTATGGCTTCCGTGTCGTATGAACTTTCGGCCACCGGTGTCGATGAAATGAACTTTGCGGAGTTCCCGTTGGCGGCAATATCGAAGAGAATCGATGATGGAAAGAAAACAGTGACGTTTGAGAACGTCATCTTTGACCGAAAAGAACGTCGCAACGTGGTTCGCCGCCTAACTCTCTCAGGTTCGGATCGGTACGGGTTGCCGATCGTAAGCGACGAGGACGTGCTGCTCGGTTGCATTCAGCTTACTCGGCTCCAGGGTTATCGCTCATCCGAAGTCCAATTCTCTCGATACGAGCTGCTCAAGCTGTTGGCGTGGCCCGACAATACGCGCAACTATCAACGACTGGCTCAATCGCTGCGGCGGTGGAAAGGCTTGACCATCTTTTCCGACCGAGCGTTCTACGATCACGCAGCACAAAGCTGGGTTAATCGTGACTTCAGCGTCTTTGACAATCTGCAAATCTACCATCGTGAAAGCCAAACTGGATCAACTTCGTCAGGGCAATCACGCTTCACCTGGAACGAAGTCATTTTCAACAGCTTCCAAGCAGGCTATCTCAAAAAATTGGACTGGAATCTGTATCTCAGCCTTAGCAGCCCGATCGCCAAACGACTCTATCGCTTTCTCGACAAACGGTTTTACTACGGAAACCATGTGGAAATTGATCTTCACGAACTCGCCGTGATGAAAATGCGGCTGTCAGAAAACTACAACGCAGCGCAGATCAAGCGAGTCCTATTAAAAGGGATAGCCGAACTGGAATCCAAGTGGGAACTAAAGTCATTGCCTGGGAAAGTGCAATTTGAAAAGGTGGCGACGGGCCATTGGATCGTTCGCTTTCAACGGAAGCCAAAACGGAAATCAATCGAGCATCCGATCACGACGGGGAACACGATTTTGGATCGTTTTGACCAATCGAGCTTGGCCGTCGAACTGACGCGCCGGGGCATCGGCCCGGCTTCGGCCAGTGAGTTAGTCGAGAACGCGGCATCAACCAATGTGCAAACAATGATCGAAATGTTTGATTGGTACAACAGCCATGGTCAGCCAAGGGGACCAGGGTTTCTAGTACAGGCCATTCGCAACCCCAATAGTATCGTCTTTCCCCGAGGATTCGAGAGCTCCGAACAGGCAGCGCAGCGGAGAACGGCCCAGACATCCCGTGTCACGCGAAAACGGATACTTCTCGACGCTTCCAACGCAGAACAGCAGCAAACCGTCGATCGTCTTCAGACGCAATTTCAGGCCTTTTGGGACGGCCTGTCACCAGCAGAGCAAATTGAATTTGAAGACAAGGCAATCGAGCTTGCCGACTCAACCAAACGGCTTGGTTATTACCGTTACCAGGGACGCGAGGGGAAACTGTTCCAGCAATATCGGAACATCGTGCTCCGCGATCACTACACGCAACTCGTTGCTGTGAAGGCAATCGTTCCATCAAAATGAGGAGCACCAGCTGACTCGTGTTACCGACAGGTTGGTGCTCCTCAACCTTTAAAGAAGCTCGTCGTGGCTAGTACAACGATCTGCTACCTCAAATTCGTTTTGCTTGCTGGCTTGCAGAGCAGCTTGCTTTTCAGCAATCCAGCTGGCTGCCTCGTGAATAACTTCTCCCAGTGCTCCTTCATTATCGGAGAAGAAGTTCATAGAGTAGCCATCCCGCCCCGAACTCTTCGCCTTCCAAGCTCGGCTGAGCGAGAAGTCGAAGTACTCAAAGCCACTGGGAGCCTGTCGCTTCCAGATCGACGCCGCTACGGCGCCTCGGCGAATAGTGGTCTCAGGTTTTGCTTGTGTTTTGGTTGTCTTGGTATCAGTCATCGTTACCTCCGTGATGATGTGCTTTGTTAATATCTGACCCAATACCACGGTTTCTCAATTCCTGTCAAACGAGTCGGGAAACTGCTTAGAAATTCGTTAATCAGCTCAGCAGCGATTGCGTAATTATGTCGAGCGATTGCCGCGTTGCAGCGGGTTAGCGTTCCAGAAAATCATCCACAAAGGTAGCGGATGGTGTCAAACCACGAAGCTCAATCGTTTCGCATCCGCTCCAAAGCAACTGCGAAACGAATTGGGCCCAAAATTGCGTGGTTATAAGATGCCATTCGTGTGTTCAATGTCGGAAAAACAATGCGAATGTTTATTCGACCGATGTCATGGCATACTTTTGAGTCAAACTCGATGCTAAATACTACGCTGTCGTCGATGCACAGCTTTCGTGGCACTTGCGTCAGTACTCGACGCATTTGCCGATGTTGCCGACCTGTTCGCAGCTATCAGCACAAGCTTTGCAGATTTCTGCGCAGGCCTTGCAGTAATGAACGTGGTGGTCGCTGTTGCGGCTCATGAGGTCAATACATGCCGCACAGGCTGCGGCACAATCAAGCATCAGTTTGACGTGGGTTTGCTCGACGTGAGCACCACCCTCTGATAGGCAGTGGCTTGTCAGCATCTCATTGAGCATCGTCTGGCATTCTTGGCAGTTTTTCAATCGGTCTTGCATCGAGGCGGTATGTGGCGACATTGATTACTCTCTGTGAAATTGGAATTTCAAAAATTGGTGAAGTTGCCGTGCTGCAACGGCATGTAAGTTGCATACCGTAGTGGGGTATAGTTTCAATTGACAAGATGGCAGCCAAGGAAGCCTCATGGACCACGATCAAAACCAAAACTCATTGCCTGTCGCCGATTCGACTACGAAGATCGATCCAGTTTGCGGGATGGTCATGCCCGCTGACAGCCCTCGGTCCGCAATTCACGCCGGGGAAACTTATGTGTTTTGTAGCGATGGCTGTTTAGCGAAGTTTGAAGCAGACCCGGGTGGTGTAGTGACGGCGCGGGCACAGAAAGAGGCGGAGAAAAAGCAAGCGGGGGGATTGGAGAGTGAGGGAAATGGGGAGCATTCGTGCTGTGGTGGATCGTCGACCAAGTCACGCGATCAACTCCCGCTCCCCCCCTCTCCGGACTCCCAGGCTGTCTACACCTGTCCGATGCATCCAGAGATCGAGCAGGTCGGGCCGGGCGACTGTCCGATTTGTGGGATGGACCTGGAGCCGAAGACTGTCTCGGTGGACACCTCTGGCGAGGACGAACAGTACGCTGATATGAAGCGTCGATTCTGGGCCGGCGTGACGTTGTCGGTGCCGTTGTTGGTGATTGCAATGGGGCCAATGGTTGGGCTGCAGATCGGCAATTGGATGTCCAATAGCGTATTCGCGTGGCTGCAATTGGCGCTGGCCACGCCAGTGGTGTTTTGGTGTGGTTGGCCGTTGTTGGTTCGTGGCGCCAAGTCATTCCGCAGCATGAACCTGAACATGTTTTCGCTGATCGCGGTGGGAACAATGGCGGCTTATTTGTTCAGCCTAGTGGTCGTCCTATTGCCTGGCGTGATCCCCGAAGCCTTTTTCGAAAACGGAGTGCCGCCGCTGTACTTCGAGGCGGCTGCGGTGATCATCACGTTGGTGTTGCTTGGACAGGTGCTGGAGCTTCGCGCACGACAACAGACCGGCGGTGCGATCCGCGAGTTAATGCAGTTGGCACCCGAGACGGCACATCGGTTGACCGAAGAGGGTGAAGAAGAGGTCTCGCTCGATTCGGTTCACAAAGGTGACCGCTTGCGAATTCGGCCGGGCGAGAAAGTTCCGGTTGATGGCCGCGTCCTTAGCGGCAGCAGCAGTTTGGATGAATCGATGCTGACGGGCGAGCCGATCCCGGTTCAGAAATCCGAAGGGGACGAGGTCACCGGGGGTACGCTGAACCAAACCGGCGCGCTCGTGATGGAAGCGGTCGGCGTCGGAGGCGACACGGTGCTGAGCCGGATCGTCCAAATGGTCGCGGATGCCCAGCGGAGTCGTGCGCCGATTCAAAAGCTGGTCGACGTCGTGGCTCGCTATTTTGTACCCGCGGTGATTTTCTGTTCGATCCTGGCGTTTATCGGCTGGGCGATGTTTGGCCCCGAACCTCAATTGGCACATGCCTTTGTCGCCGCCGTCGCCGTGTTGATCATTGCCTGCCCTTGTGCGTTGGGATTGGCCACGCCGATGTCGGTGATGGTCGGGGTTGGCCGAGGCGCCAAAGAGGGCGTGCTGATCAAGAATGCCGAGGTCTTAGAGGTGATGGAAAAGGTCGATACGATTGTGGTCGACAAAACGGGAACGTTAACGCAAGGCCGGCCGGAGGTGACCGCGATTGAAACGTTCGGCGGAGCAAACGAACCGGAGATCTTGGCGTTGGCCGCCGCAGTCGAGACGCAGAGTGAACATCCGCTCGCTCAGGCGATCGTGCGACGTGCGAAAGAGGACGGTGGGCAGCAGCATGAAGCGACGGAGTTCAGCAGCATCACCGGCGGTGGCGTGCAAGCCAAAGTCGATGGACGCGATGTGATCATCGGAAAGGCCGACTTGTTAATCGAGCAAAACGTGGGTGGCGTCGATGCGGGGCGTGAGCAGGCGGCGAAGCATCAAAACGAAGGAGCGACGGTGATCTTTGTCGCAGTCGATGGCCAGTTAGCCGCCCTGATGGCGATCACAGATCCGATCAAACCAAGTACGCCGGCGGCTCTCAAAACGCTGCATGAACTCGGTTTGAAAGTGGTGATGTTGACGGGCGATGCCGAACCGACGGCGAAAGCGGTCGCCACAAAATTAGGGATCGACGAGTTTCATGCAGGGGTTTCGCCCGAAGATAAACATGATTTTATTCGTAAGCTAAAAAGCGAGGGCAAAATCGTTGCGATGGCCGGCGATGGGATCAACGACGCACCGGCGCTCGCCGAAGCGAATGTCGGTATTGCAATGGGCACAGGGACGGGCGTTGCGATCGAATCTGCGGGCGTGACCCTGGTCGGTGGTGACCTTCGCGGTGTCGCAGCGGCAAGCAACCTGAGCCGCAAAACGATGAGCAACATCCGCCAGAACTTGTTTTTTGCTTTCATTTACAACGCATTGGGAATTCCCGTTGCCGCAGGACTGCTATATCCATTCTTCGGTATTTTGCTGAGCCCGATGATTGCCGCTGCTGCGATGAGTTTCAGTAGCGTGTCGGTAATCGCTAACGCATTGAGACTGCGTGCTGCGAAATTAACCTGATTCGAGCCGTGTTGGCATAGGGTTCGCTCAACGTCACACAGCGGCGCCGCTCGCAATTTACCTAAACCGCATAACCGGAATTTCCTTGCCTTAACTCTCTGCATTGGATAAGACCAGATGTACCCATGGTGGGTATAGCTCCGATACCGTTCTGTAGGCAACGATGCCACACAGGGCTGCTGAAGGAGCACGACAAAGTGAAACGACGTTTTGCAAAATCTCGCATGTTATTAGCACTCGCACTGACTGGAACCGCATCGCTGGCTTCGGCCCAGAGACCGGATCCAGGAAAAACGTTCGTCCCTCCGCCGCCTGTCCCTGACGCTCCGTATGGATTGAGCGATCTGGACGCAGCGGGTCCCTTGTTTCCTCACCAACAGCTAGGGGATGACGGCTACTCGATGGCTCCACCTCCGGTTGTCGTTGACGGCCAAGTTGTTGGCGGCCTGGCGGTCCAAGACTTCAATGTTGTCAGTCACACGCTGAGTGACTTCTTGGCAATGGCCGCGCAAAACAATCCGACCATCCGCCAAGCACGACTGCAAATTTCTGGGGAAACAGCCAAGGCACTGCAGGCGGGTCTGTATCCGAACCCAACCCTGATCTACAGCGGTGAGCAAATCGGCTTGGACGTGCCAGGGGACAAAGATTCACCCGGCGAGTTCCAAGGGTTGTTGGTTGAGCAACGATTTGTAACGGCAGGAAAACTTCGTCTGAGTCGCGAGAAGTACATGCGACGTGCTCACGTGACAGAACACCTTGCCATCGCTCAGCAGTTCCGCGTTTGCAATGATGTGCGAGTCCATTTCTACCGAACACTCGCAGCGCATCAAGTGCTCCAGTTGCGTGGTGAACTGCTAAAGACCGCCGAAGACGGTGCCGTGACGGCTCGCGAATTATACAACCAAGGCCAAGCGACACGCCCCGAGGTGCGGCAATCCAACATTACGTTGCAGCGTGCTCGATTGGATGTTCTGACCGCCGAAAATCATTATCGCGATCAGTTTCGTCAACTGGTTTCGCTCGTCGGCGTCGACTTCACCGTCGCACCGGTGGCCGGATCGCTGATGCCCGAAACGGAGCCGATCTCGTATCAGCAAGCCGTTTCGACACTGCTGGCCGAAAGCCCTGAATTGATGGCGGCCCGTGCCAAACTTGCGGGCGATCGTGTCACACTACAACGCGAGCGAGTCGAGTGGGTACCCGATATCGTGGCCAGTGGTGGCGCAGGATACAACTTCGACGCCAAAGAAACCGTCGCGGTCGCAGGGGTCTCGATTGAACTGCCGGTGTTTGACCGAAATCAAGGTACGATCCGCCAGGCTCAAGCGGATCTAATGCGTCAACAGGAAGAGATCCGCCGCACGGAACTCAATCTGCAACGTCGCTTAGCAAGTACATATCAACAGTATCTAACATCGCTTCAGATCGCTACCGAATACGATCGCGTGATCATCCCCGAAGCACGTATGGCGTATGAAGAGCTGCTCGAGAGCTACAAGGACAACCGCGTCGACTGGCCGGATGTGCTATCGGCTCAGCACGACTTGTTCGATGCACGGCTGACGCAGATCCAACAACTCGAGATGGTCCGGCAAAACGAGGTACTCGTTCGTGGATTCATGCTCGAGGGCGGCTTACAAGCGGCACAAGGACCAACACCTCCAGGCCATATCGATGCGACTCCAAAGCCGCGGTAGTGAAGTTTGAAGAGTGAGGAGACGGGAGATCGAATGCGAAAGGAGTCGACCTATTTACTTTTGCAACAAGAGAGACTGAACCATGCCCAGTAACGAAGATCGTCGCCAATTCTTGAAAGTCGGTTCCCTCGCGGCAGCGGGTGGACTGTTGGCGGGTGCTGCCAGTGCACAACAGCCGATGGACATGAAAGACATGCCGATGCCCCAGGGGCATGCTGGTCATTCCGATAAGCCCCAGCCAAAAGTTCCTGCGGACTCGGATGTCGAAGCCGATGCCAGGATTTCGTAGTGCTGCCGCAGGTCCAGCTCCTTTTGAAGCTCCCGACCTGACCAAACTGCCCTGGAAAATGGTGCGCGGAGCGAAGGAGTTTCACTTGGTGCCGATGGCGGTTGAGCGTGAGTTTTTGCCAGGCTACAAGATGAATGTCTACGGCTACAACGGCAGCATGCCAGGACCCACGATCGAAGTGAATCAGGGCGATCGGGTGCGGATTGTTGTCACCAATGAACTGCCCGAAGCCACCACGACGCATTGGCACGGCTTTGAGATGCCGGTCCAGTACGATGGCAGCGAAACGTTGACACAGAACCCAATCGAACCGGGCAAGTCATTTGTCTATGAGTTTGACGTGCACGAAGAGGGGACGTTCTTCTATCATGCTCACGTGCCGATGCAAGAAGCGTTCGGAAGCGTTGGATGGTTCATCGTTCATCCTCGTAAAGTTTTTGATCCACCAGTCGACCGCGACTTTGGCCTGATCTTTCAAAACTTTTTTATTGAGCCGACGCAAACGGTTGCCGACAGTTGGCGGATGGATTGGAACTGGCATACGATCAATGGCCGCAGCGGCCCCTACACCACACCACTGGTGGTAAAACACGGCGAGCGAGTACGGATTCGCTTGCTCGACTTTTCTCCGATGCAACATCATCCCATTCATTTGCATGGACATACGTTTTGGGTGACGGGACACGAAGGAGCGAGGGTTCCCAAATCGGCCTGGATTCCTCGCAATACCGAATTGGTGGGAATTGCGCAGGCATCGAATTTTGAGTTCATCGCCAATAACCCAGGCGATTGGATGTTCCACTGTCACATGGTCCATCACATGATGAATCACATGACGCGACAAGTCGGCCCACGGATTCGTGAAGGAGTTTCGGTAGACCGATATTTGGCGAACGCTTCGAACCGGCCCCCCGTCGA
>CAXBHV010000182.1:0-8705 GCA_963974855.1 uncultured Rhodopirellula sp.
AAGGCTCCGTTCGACCTCTCCCCCAACGAAGTTGGTGGGGAGGTGGCAGAAGACCATCGCAACTAAAAATCACGACAACACCAATGCTTTAGCAGTCCAGGCTACGTCCACTCAATACAGCAGTTCGATCCAGCGGCCTTCGGCTTCGAGGTCCTCTTTCCAGCGAAACCATGTCTGGTTCGCCCCCGCAATGTCCGCCATCACCTCGTCAAGTTGGTCGCGGATGACCTCGAGCCCTGCAACGTAGACGTACGTCGTCGGTTCGGAGAGCAGTCGGCAAAGTTCTTCACCGCGAGCTTCGAGCGCCGTTCCCCAATCGGTCGTGTCGGACCAACCGGGGCGGTTACTCAACGCATCAAACGCTTCGAACGTGTCGCGGTCGTAGTACAGCGCAAAGTCGTCCTTTTCTTCATTGCGATACAACAAGTCGAGTCCGGTTTGGCCACCATGAAATAGCCAAACTCGGCCTTTGAAATCACACGCTTCGGAATAAAGGTATTTGACGAAAGCACGGAACGGGGCGATCCCGGTTCCGGCACAGATCAGGATTAGGGTGGCATCATCGTCTGCGGGTGCTTCAAACGCTTGCCCGTACGGCCCGGTAATTGTCAGTGTTTCGCCGCGTTCCAGGTCGCAGAGGTAGTTCGACGCAACGCCGGGATACTCTTCGCCCGTGAATTCGTCGATAGAGTTGCAACGACGGACGCAAATGCGGATTTGCAAATAGCCTTCGGGCGTGCTTTGCGGGATATCCGCGATACTGTACAGCCGGAAATGATACTCCTGGCCCATTTCTTTTTGCCCTGGCGCCAACACGCCGATATTCTGGCCCACGGCGACGTCGAATTCTTGACTTTCCACCTCGATCAATATCTCGCGAACCTCCTCGGGAGAATCCGCTGCCGTGATTCGTTTACTGGCTCGCACCGTCGCTTGGTAGCGTGTCTTCGTATCGTAGTCTTGTAGTCGCATCTTATTCTCCCTCGAAATCTAACCGTCTTGCGTGGTAGCCTGTGTCTCTGAATTTTGACATTGCGTTTTGCAGCCGCATCCATGGCAACCGATTCGGCCGGCCAACGCATCGACGTCGGACGCGGCCCCCGTCACGGTTCGCCACCGGTTTTGGACCCACAGCCAACCACCAAGGATGACCGAAACTCCGACGATGGCTTTGATCAGTGCAATCATCATCTCACCCCATTAACCCCGCGAACCCCATAAAACAAATCGAAAGCAATCCCGCAATGATCAAAGTCAATGCCGTCCCTTTGACAAGATCCGGAGGGTAAGCCAGTTCAAGTTTCTCACGAATTCCTGCCATCAGTACCAGAGCTAATGTGAATCCTACTCCGGCACCAAACGCAAACACGATCGACTGAAGCCATCCGTAGCCTCGATTCGTTTGAAATAAGGCAACCGCCAAGATCGCACAGTTCGTGGTGATCAGCGGCAAAAAGATTCCCAGCGATCGGAATAGAGTTGGACTGACTTTTTTGATGAACATTTCGACCAACTGAACCGTCGATGCGATCACCGCGATAAACGAAATCAGTTGCAAATAAGGTGCGTCCAAGTACACCAACAGCGTGTGGATCCCGGACGCGGCGATCGAACTGACGGTCATCACCAATGTCACCGCAGCCCCCATTCCCAATGCGGTTTGGCGTTTGGCGGACACGCCCAAAAACGGACAAATCCCAAGGAAATACGCCAACACAAAATTGTTCACTAAACATGCGTTGATAAAGATCACGCCAAGCGATTCGTTGTTCATTCGACGACCTCGCGATCTGTTTCTGTGCCAGTACGACGTTGTTCAAACCAGTGGATTAGCAACAACCAAGCAGCCAGAGTAAAGAATCCGCCGGGTGGCAGCATCATGATCGTCCATTCCTGGAACGACTCGCCAAACATTCGAAATCCAAACAGACTGCCGTTGCCGAACAATTCGCGGACGGCGCCCAAACAGAGCAGTGCGACGGTGAAGCCGACGCCCATGCCCAGTGCGTCCATTGCAGAACGACCCACGCAATGTTTCGAGGCAAACGCTTCGGCCCGACCCAGGATCAAACAATTGACCACGATCAGCGAAATAAAGGCTCCCAGCGATCGATGCAGCTCCAAGCTGATCGCTTGGATCACGTAGTCGACGATCGTGACAAACGTGGCGATCACCAAAATGAACGTCACAATGCGGACTTGGTTCGGAACGATACCGCGAATCAGCGAGACAACGACGTTAGACATTAGCAACACAAACGAAGTCGCCAATCCCATCGCCAGTGCATTGATAGCAGTGTTGGAAACCGCCAGCACCGGACACATTCCTAACACTTGGACAAAGACCGGATTCTGTTTCCAAATTCCGTTGACGAGATCGTCGGTCGCGGTCTGCACAGGTTCCTCGTGCGGAAAAGCCATCATCGCGTCTCCTGTGGGGTTGCCGTGAAATCGACAAGGCGAGGATACACGCGAGGGATCCAATCCGCTGCACTGTCACCGATCATCGCCGCAGTGGCTCGCGACGAAATCGTCGCTCCGGTGATCCCATCGATCTGCCATGGGGCAGTCTTGTTTCCCGATTTGACAAACTCAATCGGATGAGCAAGCTGGTTCGGTGTGGATTCGAGCGACACATCCAAACGCCGAAAGTTACTTAGGAAGTTGGCATCCGTTTCAATGCGGTCGCCGAGCCCTGGCGTTTCACGGCTCTCTAGTACGCGAATGCCGATGATCGCTTGCTCGCGTGGCGAGTATCCATACATCATCCGAATCGTGTCCTGGTATCCCATCCCCTCGGTCTCGATTGCCAAACCAACGAGTTCTCCGCTCGCATTAAAGCCCGCAAATACGGCGTCGGAATCGGCGTCATCCGTCGCAGCAGGCTGGAACTGACCTAGGGTGGTGTCAAATTCGAACGGGATTACCGTCACTGCCTCGGGCAAGACTGAGAGAATGGCGTCGTAACGCAGCGCCACTCGGTTACGGAAGATCCGAGGACCCGTCAACTGATATACCGTCACAATGGCAAGACTGCACACGATCCCGACACTCAAGACCACTCCATAAATCGATGCCGTTTGTGGAGCCGGCGTGCCTGCCGATTCGGTCAACGTGGGGTCAGTGGGAAGCGAGGTTTTCATACCGCGTCTCCTCGAGCTGTGGTGCCGTAAACTCGCGGTTGAATCCAATGGTCGATATGAGGCGAAACGGCATTGCCAATTAGGATCGCGTACATCACGCCTTCGGGCATGCCACCCCACACGCGAATGACCACCACCAATAAACCGATCAAAATCCCGTAAACGACGCAGCCAAGATGAGTGATCGGCGAGGCAACCATATCGGTGGCCATGAAGACCGCCCCCAACATCAATCCGCCCGAAAACAACATCAACGATGGCCCCGCGTAGCGAGTTGGATCGAGCATCTGCAACAGCATGCTACATAAGGCAACGGTGGAAAGGATCGCAACGGGGATCCGCCAACTCATCATTCGTCGAGCCACCAAGTAGACGCCACCCAGCAAGATCAGGACGGCACATGTTTCTCCGGTCGATCCCGATACCGTTCCCATCAACAAGTCCGTTGTGTCCGTCGGGATTTGCTCAAATTTCCATTTCGCCAGCGGCGTCGCCGCCGAGATGCCGTCGTAATCGGGTTTGGTCAGTGGCATGGCAAGTGTTGACGAAGGAAGCGAGGTGAATGAGGTGGCGGTTTTGGATGGCCACGACGTCATTGCTGCAGGAAAGGCGGCCTGCAAGATCGCACGTCCCACCAAGGCAGGATTAAACGCGTTGTAGCCAAGTCCGCCAAAAAGAAACTTTCCCATTCCGACGCCGATCACTCCGCCTGCAGCCACCATCCAGAGTGGCAAACTTGGTGGCAGAATCAATCCATACAGGATGCCGGTGATCAGCACCGATCCGTCGCCGACCGTGGTCGGTCGGCCAGCGGACCAACACATTAGGTGTTCCGTCAACACACAGAACAACACGGCCGTTATCAGAATCAATGCAGCGGAAATCCCGAACTCATAAATTGCAAACGCACAGACCGGCAGCAACGCGAACACGACGTTCAGCATGATCGAGTCGACACTCGACGCGGCGCCGATGTGCGGCGAACTATGGATCGTCAGGGTTTTGGATAACTTCGTCATCCCTCGCTCCTTGCCGCCTTGCGAATCGCTGCCTTGGCGACGCGAAATTGCTGGACCAAGGGAATGTGAGCAGGACACACAAACGTGCAGCAGCCACACTCGAAACAGTCCATCAAGTGGTGGTCGTTGACCATCGACGAATAGCGACCATGTTCGGCAAGCAGCCCCAATTGCGACGGGTTCAAAAAAAGCGGGCAGACGTCGACGCAGTCGCCACACTTGATACAGGGAAACTGTTTTCGCGATCTCAGCTTGCCCGTTTCACGCTCGGTAAACGCGATCACGCCGGTGGAGCCTTTGGTGATCGGGATATCCAAACTCGAGGCAGCCGCCCCCATCATCGGTCCCCCCATCACAACGGTCGAGATGTCTGGTTCGGTGCCCAAGGTTTCCAAAATAAACCGCAGCGTTGTACCGATCGGGATGCGGTAGTTGCCTTTCTGCTGGATCGCCGGTCCGCCCACCGTGACGACGCGTTCATGCAGCCCCATGCCGCTGGGAATCAGTTTGCCGATCTCGGCCGCAGTCCCCACGTTGACGCAAATCACATGCACATCGAGCGGCAATCCGCGTGAAGGAACCTCACGGCCCAACAACGCGGTGATCAACATCTTCTCGGCACCTTGCGGATATTTCACGGGCAAGACTTCGATGGTGATCGGGGCCGACGGTGGCAATACGCGGCGAAGCGATTCCGCCGCATCCGGTTTGTTCGCTTCGACCGCAATGATCGCCCGCTGGGCTGCGGTCGCGCGTAACAAGTAACCGACACCGGTGATCACGTCGTCGGCATGTTCAAGCATCACGCGGTGATCGGTCGTCAGATACGGTTCGCACTCGATGCCGTTGATCACCAGCGTGTCGACAAACTTGTCGTCGGGAATTTTCAGTTTTGCATGGGTCGGAAATCCGGCGCCCCCGAGCCCGACAATGCCCGCGGACTGGATCGCGGCAAGGATCTGCTCGCGACTTGCAGAATCGATGTCCAGCGGAGTTCCCTCGACCACCTCTTGAGTCGATGCCGCAAACGGCTCGAGAAAAAATGCGGGATCCATCTTGCCGTTGATGCTGGGGGTCGGGGCGATTCGGCGGATGATTCCTGATGCCGGAGCGTGGATCGCCACCGACATGAATCCGTCTGCCGCAGCGATCAATTGGCCTCGCACCACTTCCTCGTCTTCATCCACCACGGGCACGGCCGGTTTGCCGATGTGCTGCGATAGTGGCACGATTAATAGCGGTGCAAACGGGAATTGTTGAATCGCCCGATGACAAGTCTCCTGTTTCGATTCAGGAGGATGAATCCCATGGGCGAATGTCTTACCGCGAAAAAAGTCGAACCGTAGCTCTCTCATTGGTTGTACTTCTCAGCACGAGCGATCCATTTTTCGATCTCCTTTCCGCTGCGGTCTTTTGGCAACCCTGGATGGATAATCTGGGCTGTACAGCGTTCGGCAGCCTTGACTAAATCCTTGTACGGTCCACCCTCAGGATTTTGGATGAATGCCTTTTTCTTGTCGTTGTAGGCAAAAATGTTGGGGTTCAAACGAACGCACTCGTCACACGATGTGCACAGAGGCGTGTCGATCCAAGGTGCCATGGATTCGCTGTTAGAATCTGCCAATGATTGGCGGTCGGGAATCGCCTGCACTGGGTCCGCGACGGAAACGGCCACCCCGTTGCTTTCGCCAGTCAATAACTGCATCATCCCCGACGCGATACGTTTGGTCATTTCCCGACGGACATCCGCTTCGATCGCGGTGCGATCCGGTTTCGTTTCGTTCACACGGGCGATCGCTCGCAGCATCGTCCAGAAATCGCGTCGATCTTCGCAGGACGCAACAATCGGCGGCGCGACCAATAAACGCATCAATTCCTGTTTGCGATTGACGCTCCAAATATAAGGAAAACGTCCTTTGCGTTCGTCCGCCGGAAGTTCCAAGAAATCGGCCAGCAGAATCATTTTGTCGTTCCACGTTTCCGGCGGTGCCGTCCGGAAATGTTTGCGGAATCGGATCTCGGTCGCGGCAAAATCAGCAAAGGTCATCGGCAGCGACATTGTCTTGTGACGACCATTCTCAGTGTACTTCAAGTCGTAGCTAGGCCAATCTTGGGCGATCGCGGGATTGCCTTCCAAATCGAAACACTGCTCGGGTCGATTGCCGTGATCGGGGTTGTAGCGAAACAGCGGATAGGCTCGAGACTCCACCGCCAAGCGGGCCTGATTGGCACTCATGTCATCTCCGATGCCATGTTCGG
Source organism: uncultured Rhodopirellula sp. (assembly GCA_963974855.1). Taxonomy (GTDB): domain Bacteria; phylum Planctomycetota; class Planctomycetia; order Pirellulales; family Pirellulaceae; genus Novipirellula. The sequence goes on from CAXBHV010000182.1 coordinate 6,422, forward strand.
GTTGACACGAGGTGTAGAGATTGAAAAGCGCTGGTCGCCGCGACTTCAGTCCCTCGATAAATCCTTCGATCAAATGATTTGGATGTGCAATCGTGCTCTGCATCACATAGGTCGTACGATGCGCCATTCCGATCAATCCGATTTCCTTGCGAACCTCTTGTTTGCCCTGGATGGATTTGCCGTATTGAGCCATATCGGAAATTTGTCCCAAGAACCCCGACGTGCAGGCTTGTCCGCCCGTATTGGAATAGACCTGCGTGTCCAAAATCAACACTTTGATCGGCTTGCCCGACATCATGGCACGTGAAAGGTTTTGAAAACCGATGTCGTACATCGCGCCATCGCCACCAATGGCGACCACCGGCGGACAAAGTTCCCATTCTTCATCACTGAAATGCCGCCAATTGAAATAGGTCAACGACGAATCGGCAGGCTCATTGCCATTGCCTGACAACTCTTGCTCGGCCAAGCGGATTGCTTTAAATCCGTCGGCCATCTTGCTCATATGCCCTTCGAAAACTCCCATTGCCATCGAAGCGGCATCTTGGAACAAATGATTGGCCCAGGGGAAGGGATACGGGTTGAAGGGAAACGTGCTGCCCCACACCGACGAACAGCCGGTCGAGTTCAAAATCCCCGCGTTGGCACGCCCACGCCCTGTGACACCCTCGACGTAGTTCCAACGAAGTCGTTTCAGTTTCGCCAACAATCCCGTGACGCGGCGAAGCCATTGCTGATCAATCGGCTCGCCGCCCCGCTGGTTCTCGACGCGTTGCGCGATCCCCGCCAGCGTCACATCGGCTGTACCTATTTCGTCCACGATCTTCGCAAGCGAATCGGGATCGCCGACATCGATTTCCTGCACCAATCGATGTTGGATGTGCGTTTCCAGTTTTGCAATCAAGTCGGTTAGCGAGGCGACGTGCCGCTCGACACGAGGTTGCATGAGTGCTTCGACCGTGGCAGTAAACAGATGAATGACGCTCTTTTCGCCGCAACCGTTACAGGCGCCGTCGCCGCTTGCCAATGACGAATAGTTTCGTTTGTCCAACAACAATGTTTCGAGCGCGCCGATGCCCTCTTCGATGTTCTGCACGCGAATGTACTTTTTCGGTGTGGTGGGCAGGTCTTGCCAAACATCCCAATTTCGCCTCAATGTATTGAGTGAGTCGTCCGTTTGTGTCACGACACGAAGTGCGTCGTCGTCACACACTTGCACGCATTCCATGCACCCTTTGCAGGTGTTGGGATTCACCGTGATACTTAATAACCCGCCTTCGCCAGGCGACTCTTTTTCTTTCAGCGTGTAATAGGGACGCGACAACGCAAACTGAAACTCGCCGATTTCTTCGCGGAACGCTTCGAGTTCGCGTTTGAGTTCGTCACGCGAACCCTTCTCGAGTTTGCTGTCGCGAAGGGTCTTGTTGATCGCTTCTTGTAACATTCCCAACACGTTGTCGTTTTCGCTCGCCTCGGCAAAGATCGGACGCAAGTTTTTCTCGACGTCGCGAACTGCTTTTGGCAGGTACTTTAAATCCATTCCACCTTTGCGAAGCCGAGCGATGATCGTGTCAAAGACCTGAGTGACTTCGTTGACTAGACCAGGAATCGCTGTGTCGGGGCAAACCGTATAGCAGCGACCGCATGCGGTACAGTTCTCGGCGATCCATTGGGGATGTTGGAAGCGAATGCCGCTCATGTCACGAAACATCGTCGTGACTGCAGGAATTGTTCCCAGCCCAATAAAAGGATCGGTAATCGTGTCGGATCCCATCCCACGTGCGTAAAGGTTGCCGGTTTGTTCCCAGAAGCGATGGACGTCCGACAGACGCGACTTGCTTGCCGTTTGAGTCTTTAGCACGACGGGAAGTGCCGGTTCTCGCGCCGCAGTTTTACGCGGAGATTCCTCGTCGATCGCACCGTAGGTAACCGCTTTGACTTCGTCGAACCCTCGTTTGACGACCGCCATGTTTTCTTGCACGACGCGAGCCCCTTTGCCGCCAAATTTATGTTGCAATTGGCTGCGGATGGCTTCGAGCAAACGTGCCTGAGACAATCCGGCTTTCTCAGCAATCGGTGACGCCGAAAAAAAAGCTCCTTGAAACGCAATGCCTTGCATTCGCAACTGCAGATCAGGGTCACTCGCCTCATCACGGGCAATCTGAAACGCGTCTAAGTAAAAGAACTTGATTTTTTTGTCGATCAGAATCCGGCGATATGGCTCCGGAATACTCTTCCACACTTCGTCGGCGGACGTCTTATCGCTTTGGATGATAAACACCCC
>CAXBHV010000183.1:0-8678 GCA_963974855.1 uncultured Rhodopirellula sp.
TGCGATCTTCGACGATTCGATGAACCGAGTTAATCGGCTCTCGTCGCAACAGATCGTTGTCCGTAAATTCAAGCGGTACCAAGCCATCCGAAGTGACCGCGACGTAATAAGTTCCTTCGGGCAATGAAACCGGACCGATGAATGCATCTCCGGTACCAATCGAGCCACGCAGTAGTTTCTCGAGCGATGAATTCTCACCGTTGGGACTTGTCAAATCGTCCAGGATGTTTGCGTCCTCGCCAAACAACACCAAGCGAGGCAATTGAATGCCCTGCTCGCCATCAGGATCGTAGAAGACGCTGATCGAAGTGTTCGGCCGGTTGAACCCATCCGCATAGTCGATATCAAAGACCGTCGAACGAAGCAACGATCCGTTGCCAATGCTGTAGTCAATATCAAATTGATAGAAGTCAACATCCGAAGTGCTGCTGAGTGCTCCGGCAACACTAATGACGTCGTTCTTGTTACCGACCAAATTGCCGATGTTTTGCGGACGTTGTCCAAGCGGCGTGGTGTCGCTAAACAAACCAGGCGTGGTGTCGATACGGTCGTTACTTGCATTAAAGAAGGACGTTCCTTCATTCTCGCCCGCTTCACCGATCAACGGTGACGAACTTGGCAATCCACGCGTGTGAATGCCGTTGTTGGCATAACGTATATCGGTATAGCGAATAACGCTGCCGGGGAATTCTTGCTCCTCGGTCAAACGCACTTGGAAGCGATAGCCACCATAGGTCAAACCGCCCGCCATGTCGTCGGGATTCAGCGACGCGCTCCGAACACGGAAGAAGAAAACACTACGCGAGGAGGCGTTGGCCGAGTTGCCAGGCAACGTAAAGTGAATGCCGGCATCACGTGGATTTGTCGAACCAAAGTCCTCGTACAATCCGCCTGCCCCACGCTCGGTGTAAGCTTCGCCCGAAGCTTGTAGCGACGTCGTGCTGCTGAGCAGGTTCGGGTCGAGTACGACAACGGACGCGTCGCCCGAAGTCTCTTCGAACGAATTGTCGCTCCGCGCCAACACTCGACCGTTCTCGTCGAGCAATTCGATGATTGAATCGAGCGTGTAGGTTGTGCGGTCGATGTCGACCCAAATCTCGGTTCCCGGCGCGCCGGTGAACGTATAAGTATCGATATCCGTTTCGCTGCTAAGGTAGCCTTCGACCTCGAATCCGTGCCGACGATTTTCGTCTCCGGTGAACAGGTTTGGAGAAAGTTCGCCAAGCAGTTGAGCGTTTTCGATTGCACCATTGAGTCCCGGTGCCACTTCGGTCGGCAGTTCGAACTCGGTGATCACATCAACGTTGCGATCGTTGCTGTATTGGTCCAAGAAAACACTTCGCCAATCGTTCGGCTCTGGACGTGACTGAATTCCGTCGCCGTTGGTGTCCGTGAATTGCGAGCCGTCCGGTTTGAGTCCGGCTCCGACGGTGTCATCTTGCAAGCTCGTCAAAACGACGGGCCTGCCTGGTTGTCCGATGATATGAATCGCACCCCCAATACGGTCTTGGATATCGCCGACCGAGCCTGTGGCGGTAAATCCGGTGCCTAATGTCGCACTGTTTGGGGTGCCGGATCCGGTCAATTTCACAACCAGACTTTCATCCACTCGGCTCATCAAACGCAACCCGCCAGAGCTGTGGAAATTCTCGACCGTCAAGCCGTCGAACAGCATGTGTACGATGTCGGTATCATCCCACACGCTTTCGGTGGTCAGCGTACCGCCGCGAATCTCCAGTCCGGACAATTGACGTAGCGATGCATTGCTCTCGGTGACTGTGTCTTCGTATCGGTTGAAACGGATCATTGGACCATAATTGTCATCCAATACACTCAGTCGGTCGCTGGCACCGGTTTGGCGTCCTGCATCGATCAAACGTTCGGCGGTCATCGATTCGCTATCGATATCAATGATTGAGCCACGGTTATCGGTGAACGTCGTTCCCACGATGATCGGTTGAGCGCCACGAACTAAAATCGTCGACGGAGTATTGATCAGCCGACCAAATCGACCCGCTGGTCCTGCTCCGTCTTGCCCGTCTTCGTTAAATTCAAAACGCGAATTGGTGATGCGTCCATTTGCTTGTTGCAACTCCAACGCATTGAATCCGCGTGCTTGGCCCCCTTCGAGCAAGCTGATGCCGCCTGCATAGGCCACGGTCGCAAAATCAAGGCTAACGGTCGATGTTGGGCTAGCGTAGATCCCCGCCCAGTCGCCGTAATTGGCGTTTGTTCCGCCGCCCGTGTCTTGCCCGTCGTTGTTGGTGTCAAACGTTCCGCCAGCACCAAATCGGTCATCGAAAACGCTGGTGAAGATTACTGGATTGCTCTCGGTACCTTCGGCCAACAATTGGGTTCCATAGCCCAATTCAAAACGGGCACCACGAATCTTGACGACCGTTCCTGGATCGATTACCAGCGATGCGTCAAGGCGTCCGCGAACACCGTCCAAACTGAGATCAAGAATCCCATCGGTCGAGGATCCGTTGTCGATATAAGAGACCGACGATGCATCAAGATCCGCAACTAATCTGAAAACGGGGGTCGTACCGACGTTTAACGCTCGGTACAACCGACGCGAGACATATCCCGAGTCCGTTTGAACTTGAGGCAAGCCTGTCAACTCAATCGACGTGTTCGAACTACCGACGGTGAACGAAAACGAATCCACGCTCTCGGCAGATTCAAATCCGTCGGCGTCCACAAACGTCATCTTGTAGAGATACGTTCCGGGGTTGAATGTTCCCCCACGCAATGCTCGAGCCGATATCAACGAGGTCGACGGCGCGAAACCGTCTTGAATCGATCCACCCGGATTGGCAGCGATCACAATGTTTTCAGCAACATAGTGAACCACACTGGTGTCATCGAATCGTCCAGCTACGGTCAACGCACGTGGCGGGTCTGTAGGCGTGGTTCCCACTCGAACGAACAACCCGTTGATACTGTTTTCAAACAGTTGGTTGTTGTGAATCTCGGGGCCAACGCGGTCATAGTCGGCCGTGTAAGTGCCTGCCTGTTGGAACTGAGGCGACTGGTAACTCGTTTCCTCGAAACTATCGGGCGATGCACTGATCGCCGCGTCCGCACTACTTGTGATTTCACTGAACGAGATCGTCGGACGTAGATTGACGATCTGGACCGGATTGACCAACTGTTGAACCGAATCGATCAGTACGTTGCTGCTACCGCCGTAACGGATCTCAGCGTGATTGACACGATTGAGGAAGATCCCTTGATCTTCGAGATTTTGACGTCCTTCGGCTTGGTCAATATCGCGGCGGAAGATCAGACCGCCCCAGTTACCCGGCGCTACGGCGGGACTGTTGCCGACCGCTGAAGCATCGACGTTGCGATCACGGAAGCTGGTGAAAATCACACTTCCGTCATCGTAGCCTGGGCGATCCGCATCATCGTTGCCAAGCAGTGTCGTCGTGTTTGGGTCGCTAAGGTCGACCAGTCGTGGTGTGCCCAGCACTTGCAACACACCGTTGCTGCGGTCGACTTGAACCGTGCTACTGCCCACCCCGATCCATGATCCACGGACCTTGAACACGGCGCCAGCGTCAATCATGGTCGTGACCTCTTTGGGCACTTCCATCACGCGACCGTCTTCGAGGAATCCACCTCCGACGTCTGGAATACCAATCTTGTAGCTAAAGTTGTCAGCTTCGGTAGCGATGTTGTTATCAACACCTCCATTGCCAACGATTCGCACAATGTCGTTGGGCAACGCTGCATCGAAGGCGTTAGCGACGTTCGAATTGCTGATGTTGTTGAACGGATGATCCAAGCTGCCGTCGGCATTTGGACCGGCTGTCTTGTCGACGAAAATATTGCGTCCCGATGCTTCCAGAGCACGGGTATTGGTCGATAGTTCGACTTCGCGTTCGCCCATCAAAATAACGCTACCGTTACTGACCGTCGCGGTCACTCCGGTTTCGCCTTGGCGGCTATTGATCGCGGTTTGCAGCGTGGTTGCCAATGTGCCTGCAGGCGTTGGGAAGTTCGGGCTTCCTGGACTGTAGAACACAGCCACGTTGCCTGGTTTCGCAGAACTGCCGATTGGCACAAATTCAAAGGTGCGAACCACACCCGCCGCGCCAGTGACCTTGATCGTTTGACCGATCGTGATCGCATCGCCGTTGTCGGTAAAGGTCAGCGTTCGATTGAGTGGACGGGTTTGGAACCAGAAGTTATGAGCGCCGCCCGGTTTGCCATCACCGTCACCATCGAGAATCGTGCCGGGAACATCAACTCGATCGCTGTCCAAGTCACGAATCACATCGGTTTCATCGACTTGTGGCTCGAATTTCAAGTGCAATTCGTATTTGCCTTGAGTCAATCCGCCGTAACCGCTGCGTGTGATTGTGGGGTCGTAATGGTCATTGCCACTCGCCGCAACGCCAACGTAGTAGGTGCCTTCGCCGAGCGAGGCCGTCAATCGCGAATCTTCGCTGAAATAGTCATCGTTACGTCCCAATTGCACGATGCCGCCGCCGCTGAACAAGATCGGCGAGAAATTCAACGAGCTTCCACCAACGTCAGTCGTCGGCGATCCGGCCACCAAAGTGGCTCGCATGATCGAACTTGCAAACGGGCTATTGTTGATCGCATTGACAATCGAATTCGCAGGAACGCTCGAAATGTTGGCTCCCTTGCGAGGCAGATCCACCAGGATCGCATTGGCAATCGGATTGCCCGTCGAGTCGGTGGGCTGCGAGACACGAACCGCGGTATCGCCCGCAGCACGGTCGGTTTGAATGAAATCGATTCGCTGATTGTTACCCAAACGTCCTTCGAGCAACGAATCAAATCGGACTTGCAAATCAACGCCGACGCCAAAATCGGTTAATGCCGATGCTTTGACTTCTTGGTACAGCGTTAGTGTGGTGTCCAGCAGACTCGATTCCGACAATCGCTCGGCAAACGTTTCGACCGTCAATTGCCCCAGACGATCGACGTCATCCAAGTCGACTTGGAATCGATACAGGTCGACATCGATGCTGTCAGGCCGATGAACATATTGACCATGCAGAACGTCAAAGTTGCCGGGGAATACCGGTTCTTCATCCGGTCGCGAGTTGATCGAGTTGTTCAAATACGTGCTGTTCAGACTCATCAACGTTTGCGACGGCAAGTCCGGAGTCTGCTCGAGACCGAGGATCAAGCCGATCCCGGCAGTTGCCTTGCGATAGAAGTCTTCGCCATAGGCGGTATCAAACGTGACTTGGTTACTAAATACCAAGGCGGGTTCGGTGAACGTGGGGTCGATGCGAACGCGGGCGTTGAGCACGCTTTGCTGAACCCGGACGGTGTCAGGCAAAGTGCCCAGCTGAAGATTCGCAACGTCGCCTAGTGCAAAGGTGATCCCGCTGTCCGCGGTTTCGCGGAACTGGACGCCAATCTTGCTGGACCAGGCCCCAAGAGCTTCGCGAATGCGTGTCTTTTGTCGCTCGGTGATCTGGTTCTGGAACGGAACTCCAGCCGGACTGGTATCGAAGATCGTATTAAAGTTGTACGCGATCTCGGTGATGCCGTTTTGCACATCGGGACCAAAGTTACCGTTGATGTGTTGCAGCAGCGCACCAGCGACTTCATCTAATTCGCGATGGCCTGGGTCGTCATTGCCACCTGGCAGTTCGATCAGGAACGGTTGCGCATCAATCGACTCATTGAAAATCAAACTGGTCAACTGCTCGTCGCGACCAAACACTCCGACGTCAAGTGCCGTACCAAGCGTGTCACCAACCGCGTTCAATACGAGCGCAGGCGCCCCGATCACATTGCGAGGCACCAGCGTGCTGCCGCCTTGGGTTGAATCGCCATTGAGCGTCCATTTGACTTCGATCAACGGATTCACGGTCGGTTCGCTCGCTGCAACGACACGTAGGTCGGTCAACGTGGGCGAGTCGCCGCCGAAATTGAACACGACGGTGCCATCGGTTTCCGCACGTACCGACAGCCCCGCACCGCCAACATCTTCGAATCGAACTTTGCGGCCCGATGCGGCTTCGCCAATCGCTTTGGAGACAAAGCTGACACGCAGCCCCTGGACTCCGAAATTGGTGACCGCGACCGGAGCCACATCGACATTGGTCGGTCGGATGATCAAATCAACTCGATTGTCGACCGCCGAACCAATTCGCAATCGGAACGTGCCACCGCCAAGCGGTACCCCGGAAAGATTGTTGATGTCGTCCGCAAAGAACAACCGAGCGGTGTGGGTCGTTGCATCGTAGACCACTGAATCAGGTTGGAACAACAAGTCGTCGGTCGTGCGAGCCGTTTCGTCGGTCAGCAGCAATTGATAGAAACGAGGATTCTCAGCCGATCGTGGCGTCGGATTGCCATTGTCGTCGTTTTCGACGAACAACGGATCTTCGTTGAAGTAGACAACGATTTCGTTGCGGTTCTGTTGCAGCGAACCGTCAGCAAGACGAACGACAGGTTGCGGCACCACGGCTTCGACCAACGCGCCAAGGCGCAGGCTGAAGTTGATGACTTCGGATCGCGCGCCCGCTGTGCGAGGAACCAAGAATTCGTTCTGAATGTTGCGAAGACCACTGATCCCCAGTCCTGGATCGTCGTACCCGAACACCTCAACGCGGTATTGGTCGTCCGGCAACGATTCGGCAAAGCGGACCACGACTTCGTTTTCGTTTGGATCACCGAGCGTGACCAAACCGGGCGTGATACGCAAATCGTCAGCGGTTTGGAAAATTCCGTCGTCGCCCGGTCGCGTGATGCGAATGCCATCAAGCGTGTTGGCGTTAATCTGTTGATTTTGGTCGAAGCGGAACGTCAAAACGCTCGGGGCGCTATCACGTACCGAACCGTCGACGATCAAGTCGCCATCGTTTGGCTGGATACCGATCAGCTGCGGCCCCGCCAACAATTGGCGTGTTTCGAGCGTTTCCAGAATGTGCTGACGACGAGCCTTCTTGCGCGAATTTTTATGCGCAGACTTCGACTTCTTCGCAGTGCGTTGAAGTTCCGAATTCGAGACTGACGAAGACGATGACGTTAAATGTCGCTTACGCGAGGTCATAGACCGAACCTTCCGGGGGAACCCCAATGCCAATTCCGTTATGCATTGAGGAGATGGAGGAGTATGTAAGTTGAGACTGGCCTTGCCGAACCATAGGTCGCTCGACGAGGCAAATGGTTAAAAATCGAAAAGTTGAATGCCGAAACCCTCGCTCTTTCGCACCGTAGCGCGCAGCAGAGCATCGAAACTCATTGGCCGAGTATAGTTGCGCGTTTTTTGCCTTCAAATAATTGGTTTGAGGCATATTGCTGGTCGCTTTCCTATTTAGGTTGTGCAAACAGGTCGTAGCGAAAATGCAGGCTCCCAAGCTGGTATGATCTACCCAGCCCCCCGACGGAATCAGCGTGAAGGCGGAAAAATCCACATAATCGCGTGCAGCTTTGGACGAATTGCCGCGTTGAAAGTTCCCCGATAGAGCAGGGAATTTGGTCTGTTCCCCCTACATGGGAGAGCAAATTACGGGCAGCGGTGCCGAAAAGAACTCAATATTGCTAGCACGCAGCTTTTCTCGTTCCCCACCTTTGACGGGGATTCACTGATTCGCGATTACGTTGGTCGAGGCGTATCGCTCGGCCCCACTTATGGGACAGCCGCAGACTAATTCGTAGCGGGTTTGATACCGAATACTTCCACATCCACACCGTCACAGAAATGGGCTAAATCGGGATTGCCCGCTGGCACGTCCACGCCAGCTGCCCGAGCGAGATCATCGTTGATCTCGTCAATTTCGGCTGTCCGGACACGATACGGATCGTGATGGACTTGCCCAACATGCACCTCGCCTCGACGCTCGACAAACAACAAATATCGCTCAAACAAGAAATGTTCGAGTGTGCCTGGCTGCGAAACCACCTCTTCCGTGCCGACGCGAAAGGAGACGTCATGCCGCACTCCCGAGGCTCGCCGACTTTCGTACCGAATCTTTCCCGAATCGCTGTAATGGCTCATCGAGGCGTAGAAATAGGGCAGCGACCACCCCCATCGGGCGGCCATAACCGCCAACCGTGAACTGGCGTCCAACGAGAAAAAAAAGACGCCGGGACGACCTTGATGCACGACGTAAGTACGCACATTTGTCTCGAGAAAATTGAACGCCATCGATCGAGGCAGCCAGCGAGGCCGGATCGCCCGCATCTGAAACGGCACAATCCCGAGGTAGGCGGTCCCTTGGAACGTGTCCAGTTCCAAGCCACTCGGAATGACTCGCGACAACGTTTCGGGCGGGACACGCCAGTGCATAAATAGCAGCGATTGCCACGACTGGGTGCCGTCACTGCGGCCGCTAGGTCGACGCGACGGAGCGATCCGATCGATATTCGTGTCGTTCATCATCGTGTTCTCTTCAATGTCGCCTTTCGCTCCCGCGAAAGTTGCGTTTACGGCGTCTAGTTCCAAGGCTCCTGCCTGGTAACCCACTGAACTGCAGGCTCCTGCCTGCTCTAGGATACAGATCGCGAGGCGGGAGCCTCGGAACAAGCGTAAGGTTATTTTGAACGCTACTTTTGCGGAGCAAAAGGCGACGATTACGAATTCATATCGACTTCGACTCGTCCGTCACGAGCTCGCACCACGTACGTTTTTTGCAACGGTTGACGATTGATGGTTTGAATCCCGGTCGACAACTCAT
>CAXBHV010000184.1:0-8675 GCA_963974855.1 uncultured Rhodopirellula sp.
CCCGAGTTCATCCTGCTTCAGGATCGGATGTTGCGACGAGCCGACAAGAAGGGGCAAGCCTTAGAATTACTTGAAGCAAGCCAGCAATCCATTGATCCAAAATGGTACCTCAAGAAACGGCGTGATTTGCTGCAAGAACTCGGCTGGGATCCTGCCTATCAAGAAGCCGCCCGACTGTACCTCGAAGCAGGCTACACTGACGAGCCGTGACCCTTTGCGGCCCCCAAGGACTCGTCAGGTGCATCGCCCAGACCCTGCACAGCGCGGACTAGACTATTTGGTCCAAACACAGGATCCACGCGGCGGGGGCTGGCGTTATGCAACGCACCAACCGGGCGACACGTCCGTCGTTGGTTGGGCAGTCATGGCACTCAAGAGCGGCAAAATCGGAGGCTTAACCGTGCCGGACCAGACTCTCGCTCGCACAGAACAGTTTCTTAACTCGGTCAGTAGCGCTGGCGGTGGGAAATATGGGTATCTAAACCAAAAAACGAAGCACGACGGTGGTGCGACCACAACATCGATTGGCGTTTTATGCCGTATGTATCAGGGACTACCGAAAGATAATCGCGGCATCAATCGTGGAGTCAGCTTCATTTCGTCGACGGGTCCGCGACTCGAGAACCTGTACTACAGCTATTACGCAACACAAGTGATGCGGCATGTTGGTGGTCCCCAGTGGGATCCCTGGAATCGCGAGATGCGAGATTCACTGGTTCAATCGCAATTGACCGCGGGACATGCATCAGGAAGTTGGTTGCCGAATCCGCTTCCGGAGATGGGTGGGATCATGGGCGGTAGGCTCTACTCGACTTGCCTGGCGACGATGATCCTTGAAGTCTACTATCGCCATATGCCACTTTATACGAACCAATCGATCGATGACGACTTTGCGTGGTAGCTGATTGGCGTCATCGATGCGGAGACTCGATCCATTGCAAAAATATGCGGCAATGGGAGTTGCGGAAGCGTTCACGTCGGACGACGAAAAGGGGAAGACGAAAAAGGGAAGGGGGGCGTTTTAGCTGAAACCACATTACACGCTCCCCTTCCCAGGTTTGACCCATTTGATTCTTCCGGTTTCCAGTCACCACTTTTGCTAAAATTAGTTTGCCCCCTTACCCGTTGATCCTGACATGGTCAGACAAGTTTCAGACATCAAAAACTAATTTAGAAATTTGCTATGAAAGTCTTTTGCACAGTAATCTTGGTACTTCTGTCTTTCAGAAGCGCCGTGTTCGGCCAAGAACGACCGAATGTCATCATCCTTATGCCTGATGACGTCAGTCACGGTGTATTCACCTATTACAATCCAGATTCAAAATCAAAGACGCCCAATATCGACAGACTGGCAGAGTCAAGTGTCCGCCTAACCGATTTCCATGTGTCGCCCAGTTGTGCACCTACTCGTGCAGCAACGCTGACCGGGCGGTCCAACAGCGTGTCAGGAATCTGGCACACCATCGCTGGACGAAGCCTACTAAGAAATGATGAAATCACGATCGCCGATGTATTCAAATACAATGGATACGCAACGGGGATGGTTGGTAAATGGCATCTCGGAGACAACTATCCGTTCAGGCCAAAAGATAGAGGCTTTGAGTATGTTGCTTGGACCAAAGGTGGCGGCGTGGGTCAGCAGCCCGACTATTGGGGAAACATGCATCACGACGCCCATTATTGGGTGAACGACTCATTGGTCGAAATGACGGATGAGGATGATGGCATGAAGGGCGCGTTCGTTACCAACTCGATGTTCAACCGATCATTCGAGTTTATGGAAGCCAATCAGAAAGAGAACAAGCCATTCTTTCTCTATTTCCCAACCGCTGCCGCTCATAGCCCTTGGCCAAAAGCACCCGGTGACGCCCGAGATGGAATTACCGCCAAAGTGGCGACCGTCGAAAATATCGATAAGAATGTTGGCAGGTTAATAAAGTTCTTGGACGAAAAGGGACTCGCTGACAACACCATCCTCATCTTTTTCACTGACAATGGCAGTGGGGAATTCATGTACCGTGGCGGCAAGATATCGTTCTATGACGGCGGCACAAGAGTTCCTAGTTACGTTCGTTGGCCGGCGGGTGGACTTGGCGGTGAGGGGAATGGGAGAGATGTAACGGCTTTGACATCGCACATGGATTGGTTGCCCACGTTGATGGATATGATCGGCTTGGACGACGTCTCCGATAGGCCAGGGAATTTAAAGATGCATGGCCAGAGCTTCAAAGACTTCCTGGATACCAACCCCAGCAATGATCCTGGGCCAGAATTCAAAGACAGGAAAGTAACAATCTGCAATATGCGTAAGGAGAACTTTCAAAAGTATCGGAATCTCTCCGTAAAGAAAGATGACTGGCAGGGGAACAGCATTGCCCACAAGTGGCGGTTGACACGGTCGGGTGCTAGCTCGGATTGGGAACTATGGGATGTGCTTGCTGACAAAGCTCAGACGAAAGACCTCAGTAAGGATCCCGCGAACTCGGCAATCATTGCGGAGCTTGTTCAAGCCTATGAAGATTGGTACGAACTGGTTGCTGAACGTGAAAACGAGTATGCGAGAATTGTCATCGGCCATCCTGCGGAACCAATGACGCAGTTGAACAGCCATGATTTTCACAATCAAGAACTATGGAACCACAAGATTGTGGCGGACGGAAAAACGGGAAGTGGTTACCTGGCTGTCGAATTTGCAAAGCCGGGCACCTATCACTTTGATCTTCGCCGTTGGCCGCAAGAAGTCGAGGATCAATCAACGTTGACAACCGCGCCAAAAGGGAAAGTTTATGACGGAAAGAGCGTTCCTAAGGCGATTGATATCGCGAGCGCACGAATCAAGATCTGGAATGGTGAAGACGTTTACGACGAGAAAAAAACAGCGGAGGAGGGTGCCGATGGCGTCCCCTTCACGATCGAGAACTTGCCCGCAGGTCCAGCTTTTGTCCAGACTTGGTTCTATAACCGATCGGGTGATATGGAGGGTGCGGTCTATTACAACTATGTCCGCCCAACGATGTCAGCCAAGAGAGCGGTGAAGTGATGCATTCACGATTGCCCTGATCTCGACTGCGGAAGTGGGTGCATGTAAGGGTTTGTAGCTTACGCAGCCTGGCTCAGCTGGGTTGCCTGACGGAGTGTCGATTGCCCGAGCCGGTTCGTCATCGCGCGGACTAGACGGTCGTCGTCATACAACGCGGCCGCGCGGATCTGCAGGATTGCTTCGCAGGCGACTTTGAGCAGGTCGCTGGCTGCGTTTCCCCGTTTGCAGCAAGCTACTCAGCTGATTTGAAGAAGGCTGTGGAAAACGGCACCGCGCCGCAGCCGGACTGGCGACCATGCGATTGGCAGCTCATCAGCGCAAAGTACAAACAACCGCGATAGGAAAGAGGCGTGCCGCATTACCTCGATTTTCCGTCAGTTAGAAAAGTTTAGTTTTTAGTTTTGCATGACACGCGGTCTTTTACTCCGAGCCAATCAATCAAGGTCTCTCGTCAGTTCAGACGTTAAGTGGGCGAGAGCAAGCCGGGGCGGTTGGAGTCCTCCACGTCGCTAAGTGTCACTAAGCGCCAAAACCAGCCACCAAAACACTTGCCTTGACATTCCGGTGTCGGCCATCGTGGCGTGCCAACGACTACAACTATTCTCGCTTTCGCGTTGTTGCTTCCGGTTGCCACAACTGCTGTGGCCACATTGGTGCAGGCGGCAGCCTCCTCAACATCGAGGTCGCCGGATTCGGGCGACTCAGAAGCGATGATTACGACTTTGAACCAACGAAAGTAATTCATTGATGCTCAACCTCCTCGAACGGCGAATCGCACAACCTCAGCACTGTAGAGCTGTTTTTCGCGTACACGTTGGACAAATCAATACGTCGACCCTGAGAATTTGTGACCCCATTTGCTTGACCCGGGATTCTGATTCCCCGATACTCAGTGAATTCCCCCAGCGATATAAGCCCGTCGTCGAACAGGCGATAACATTCGCTGTGTCATAGGTCCGACCAGCAATAACACCCAACGGATCAACTTATCACCTCCACAACCGGCGATAATTACCTCGTTCGTCAACATAGATTAGACACCGCCTTTGAGTTCACACGATCCAATTACACGCAACTCGTTTGCCGGTTTTCTTGATCGGCTGGCCGATCAGACTTCACCTGATAATGAATGGCAGCATTTCATCGTGCGTCACTATGGTGACTCATTCCTGGAGGAGATGCGCCGTTGTGTGGTGAGGCTGGCGATTGACGAGTTGGCGATTCACCTCGACTCAGATGCTGGTCGGGACACACTTCGCTCGTGGGCATTTCTACTGCGATCATCTACACACTCTGAGCGATCAAGCAACGCTGACAACACAACGATTGCCCTCACGCCTGCCGAAGCGGTTGTTCTGGATGGGTTTTTGCGGCGGTTTTCTAAATCCGATATACTTTCAATTGAACACCCATCCGAGTCACAGTGCCTCTGGAATATCGAGTGTTTGCTCGAAAAAAAGGGCGACCGTCCTGACTGGCCATCCAGTGAGACGGCACGCGCAGAGCTGTCTCCCGACGAAGAGTGATGTACCAAGCGTTGGACACGGAGCCGCCGACAGCACGTTTTGAGCTGGTTGACTGGTTCGCGGCGGCCCGGTCAACGCCACCGTTCTGCCGTTCATATTGGAGAGAGAGTAGTGCCCGCCCCACAGTATTCGCTACGCACATTCCTCATCTTCGTCGCTTTCGTGGCAGCGTACTTTCTGTGTTCACAAGTCTACAACACATGGTACGATTCATTGATTCGGTCCAATCACAGCTTCCATTACGTCGAACTTGTTCTTGCGGCTAAACTTCGCAACGGTGATACTTTACAGGACGTCAGCGCTCATTTTGACAATGTGCGACTCGTTACCGCAAATGATGTTCATGTGAATAGGAACATCGCTACAGTTTGGGGCAACAAGGGACTGACCATTGCAAAAGGCGATCAGTTCTACTTTTGTTCCGTCAGTACAGGTGCTGGTGGCTACCTGCAATTTCGTCAAGACAAGTTGGTGAATTTGTGGAATACCGCATATAGCACCCCAGGCAACCTGATGAAGGCTCAACCCGGACAAATGACACGTCCAAATCAATTGCTGGCCCTCGGTTTCTTGCCTGGCTATCTCGCATTTGGTGCTATCGGCACGATCACCATTAAGATCTTGCGAAAGCTGCAACTCCCACGCTCGGCACCTTCCAGTACAGTGCAGAAGCAGGTCACTTGAGTCAGCACGAACACGTACTCGGTCGAACGCGGCATAACAATGCCCTGCACGCGCCGCCGCCGAGGCGAGCGCTTTTACAATGAAGAATCAACCGCGGCGACTCGGTTACCGCCGCCGTTCGCCGACAGGTCTTCGTGCTTGATGTTTAATCCTTACACCCCGTCATCGCATACTGCCTTTTCTGATCCGTATTCGCAGCAAAAGAAACGTGTTCACCCCGCGGTTCTGATTGCCTCCTATGCGCTAGGAATGGTCATCGGACTCTGCATTACGGCAGCGTTCTTCGAGTGCTTTCATGAAGGACGCGTGCAGTCTGATGTTGTAGCTCGAAAGGTGATCCGGCAGCTCTCGCGGCCCTCCTTCGCAATTCCGTGTTTTCTTGCTGGATTCCTTCTAACAATGGGTTGGCAACGCGTGCGACGCAATTGGCGAGCGAACTACGGTTCAAAGGTTACAACAAGGCTTGTAAGCGGATGTGTCTTCGCTTGTGCTTTTTTCGCGACGGGCAATTTGGTTAAGTATCCACTATGGGCAATGACAGGTAGTGGTTCGAGTGAGCTGATCGTTGTACCCTTGGCTTTGATCGCAGCTACGTTGGCAGCGATTGAGCTGGAGGCGGCTCTGTGCCAGCCGGTACCAAAGTGCGGCGAACCAGACGCGTGCACGCGAGTCGGGCGGTCTTGAAATAGTAAATCACTCGCGCGTACCGTGTGACGCGTGTCGTTATGTGTATGAAATCCGATGAATCAAAACGCCGTGTGATCAACTCCACGATGATCGCTTTGGCACCTGCAGGCACTCCTGATACAATCACGGAATCTCAACAGAAAGAATTTGTTACTACTTCGACGGTCCGTCGGCGCGGCTACGATAAACAGCATCTTGAAGACGACACATAACTATTTGGATGCGCAGCAGCAGCAGCGGCGAAGTCCCGTATTTAACAATTGAAACTTTCTCGTCGTCGCCCCGTGATCGATGACATTATTTGCAGAAGCTATGACATTCAGCCGTGACGTAAAGTGTGACTCCTGCGGCCAGACGGAAACGATACGAACAACACTGATCTATCGGTATGCGTTAGCCGCTGACCTGCTAAATCCAGGCTGCGCAATCCCAACGTGGTGCTTCGATTGCAATGGGATCCGGGATAGCGAACAATTGCCCGCCGTAGAGCGACTCTCCCAGCTGCTGACCAAACTCGAAACGAACGGCATTGATGAACGCGAACTCAACGACAAAGCATCATTCTTGCAAATCAAGGTTGATTCACAGCAAGAATATGAGAACGAACTTGCAAGACGTCGCGTTGCACTGATGTGGCGTTCGCAACGTCGATCACAACCTCGTTGCCTCGTTTGTGGTGGCACGAACCATTCTCCAATACAATGGTCCGATGGCGGTTGCGAACACCCAGGCTGCAATGGGAGATTTACGACGCTGCTGGAATACCACAGCGTGCAAGCAAACGACTGGGAGGTAGACGCTGAGGGCAATCGTTTACCGGAACAAAACAAATAACCTTGGGATGCAGCGAAGTCGGAATACGTGGTTTGGCTCGCTTCGCTCAGCACAGCTGTCTCTCGACCCACTGAACCTTGACGTTCGTCGAAGTAACTATGATCGCGCCCCCGACCGAAGACGATTGGCACAGCGAACCTTGGTGCCTGGATGCAAAGGCCGCGTACGAGCGGTTCAACGGTAAGACTATTGAACAAGCGGTTTCCATGATCGCCGCCGACGCGCTCAACCGTGAAGAGGACCTGATGTTCATGCCAGCGATCTGTTTTCGCTACTATCTTCCGGCGTACCTTCGATACCTGATGTCCGACGCATCCCAAGGTGATTCTGACGGTGCTTCATGCGTATTTGGACTAGTCGATCATCGACTCGACGACATTGTGGGTGATGCGAAACTATTGCACAACGTGGTTCGGACGATTGCGCATGTGCGTGACCGACAATCGTGGTACGATGCAGACAAGTCGATCTACGGATCATTTAAACGCAAGGCCCTCCGGATACTTCGCAAATTACAATCCGCGTGACGAGTGCGACGAACCAAGGGCTGGACGCGGAGGACTCAAAAACGCGTTTGGGCAGCGATTGCTCTTTTGCTCGCCACTAGGTCAACCCGGTCGTTATTCCACTCTCAGGATTCCAATGCGATTCGCTCTTATCATCCTCATCGGCCTTGGCTGTGCGGCATCGTTCGCTCAAGAAGCGTTGACAGCGGACGATCTATTCGGCCCAGCGGAAAACTCAACCGACAACACTGATTGGGCGGAAACTCATCCCGATGGTGAAACACCCGCCGCGCGGATGCTGACTTTAGCCCACACAGATGCTTTGCCTGCCTTTGATCGGGCCGAAGTCTACGCTGTATCTTTCCCTGATCGCGACAGCAACAAGGGCCCTAAAACCAAACCGAGTGACAATAACTTCCCGGTACGACCGTACAATGCTTACGCGGATGTCCACGGACACATCACGCTTCGTGGCGACGATTGCAAGCTGCTGCACAACGCGTGGCGATCTCTCACATTTGATAGTCTCGGCGGTGCTTTCTGCCACTATCCTGCCTACGGCATTCGTTTTTACCGAAGCGACTTGCTTCTGTTCGAAACCACAGTCTGTTGGCAATGTCAAAATTTCTATTTGCCAATTTACGATGCCAAGAAACGCCACTTTTCGTACGGATGGTACGGATTCACGAACGACGACAACTCAAAGGCTTTACTCGCCCTATTGCGTCGTAAGCTGCCCCATCCAAAGATCCAAGACAAAGCCCAATCCGGCGAATAACGAAGCTTTGCAGCGGATCGCGGCTTGCAATGTTTTGAGCGATGGAAGATCAACCGTCCGTGCCCGCCTATCGCCAACGTTCTGTGACACCGTGCCGTTTTACAGCTATCAAGAGATTCGAAGTAACGGAGGCGGTTGGCGAAGCACAATTGCCTTGTGACTTACCGTGGGTCGCAAACTTAATTCTTGACATCGAGTTACGCTGATTCAGCGAGGCAAGGTGACCGGAATCCGACATGCAGAAGATTGCTCAGCAGTTAGGCAGGAGCCTTTCAGTAAATTGGCCGTTTTGGCGCTAGCGGGTTATTGAGTTAGTGAGCCGTGACGCGTGAGCGGCCGGGTACCACGCGTTACCCGGTGCCTTACGGCCCACGGCTCACTTATGTGAATTGCATTGCGAATAAATCAACAACCCGCTCCCATTTAGTGAGCCGTGACGCGTAAGCGGCCGGGTCTAACGCATTACCCGGTGCCTTACGGCCCACGGCTCACTTATGTGAATTGCATTGCGATTAAATCAGCAGCCCGATAGTCACGGTTGCGGCGATGAACCGGGGTTAGCGACCAAACGTAACGATGTGAAGCATTTTTCCATATAAGGTTTGTGTATTCTTAGCGTA
>CAXBHV010000185.1:0-8643 GCA_963974855.1 uncultured Rhodopirellula sp.
GACTGACCGCGTTTCGCCATGCTTGGGTTGAAACCGAGTCGTCGATTGCGGCGCGAATGCGATTATCGTCCTGCAATTGATTCAATCGTCGGGCAGTGTTTAGATCGGTTCCGCTGGTCGCGACGAGGAGCATGTCTTTCTCAGACAACAAGGCTTTTCCTCGCTCGTCTGCCTCGGCTAATTCACACGTATTGTCTCCGATGCGAGCAAACTTGGCGTTACTCAGCGCGTCGGTATAACCCAAAACCGCTGTCGGGCACTGGATCGGTGCTATCCATTCGCGCCCCGTTGTCTTATCAACAGAAATGTCATCGCAATGGAGCGGGCAGAACGGACATACGTGCTGAGGCGACGTCATCAGCGTTGGCTCAATTCTTTAACCGTTTCGACGAGCGCAATCACATTTTCGACAGGAGTTTCTTTTAGCACGCCGTGACCGAGGTTGAAAATGTGTCCTGGACGACCGTCAACCGACTGTAGCAATTGGTCCACGGTTTCGCGAATGACATCAGGATCGGCTAACAAAACCGAGGGGTCCATGTTGCCTTGGACCGCACAATCGTGCCCGATTCGTTGCCAGGCGACGTCGAGTGAAATGCGCCAATCGACACCGACCACGGTACGTCGATCGCCGCGAAGCAAAGGAAGCAGTTCGGGGTTGCCAGTCGCAAAATTGATCACAGGGACTGAAGGGTCGATCCCGGCAATAATCTGTTTCATCCAAGGTAACACGAACTTGCTGTAATCCGTTGGCGACAAACACCCGGCCCAGCTATCAAACAACTGTACGCACTGAGCCCCGGCGGCGATTTGATGATTCAAATAGACGGTGATCGATTCGGACAACTTGTTCATCAAGTCGGCCCAAGCCCCCGCGTCACTGTGCATCAATTTTTTGGTGTTTGTGTATTGCCGGCTTCCGCCACCTTCGATCGCGTAGCTGGCCAAGGTGAACGGCGAGCCGGCGAACCCGATCAAGGGAATCGACTCAGGCAAATCGGCACGTGTCTGACGAACCGTCTCATAGACAAAGTCGAGCTTTTCGGGCTGATCCAGGGCTTTGACGCGGGACAGGTCTTCGCCGCTTCGCACGGGATTGTGGATGACCGGGCCGTCACCGGCAACAAATTCCAGGTCGAATCCCATTGGAACCAGTAGCGGCAGCAGATCCGAAAAGATGATCGCGGCGTCGACGCCGAGTCGGTCCACTGCTGTGCACATCACTTCGCTGCAAAGTTTTGGGTTGGCACAAAGTTCCAAGAACGATTGTTTCGCCCGGACTTCGCGGTATTCGGCCATGTAGCGGCCTGCTTGTCGCATCAACCACACGGGAGTGCGCTCGGTCGCCTCACCACGACAAGCCTTCATGAATAAACTGTCGTTCGATGGGTGAAGAGGCATATTTTCGTTCTGCGGCTTGGATTTATCGGACCAACGGATTTGTTTAACGCGTCGTTTGGCCTTCGTCAGTTCACTGGATTGACGAGCGGCTTCGGTGACCAAGTGGCCCATTTTGGGATGCGAGGGTTCAAAGTCAACATGCAGTTCGCACTCACGGAGCATGTCGCTCGTCGTCGGCCCAATCGATGCGATCACGGTAGAATGCAAACCGCGACGCAGATCGTCAACCATATTCAATTCTTCGGCCATCCGCAGCATGTTGACGACCTGATGAGCACTGGTCACTAGCAGCATGTCACGCTCGCCATTGGCTAGCGCCCGCACGTTCTCTTCCAAGGGGCCTGTGGACTCGGGGAATTCCCAGCCGTAGACACGCACGGTTTCAACCGTTGCCCCGCGAGCTTCCAGGCCTGCGACAAGCGAAGCGTTGCTAACACCGTACTCTTGAACCCCGACGACTTGGTTGGCGATCGAAACGTTGGCGTCGATGGTTTGCAACAATTCTCGCCATGTGTTGGGTTCCGGCACGCGGTAGGTCGCGGTCAAGCCGAGTTCCCGCATCGCGGCGGCCGGTTTGGGACCACGGCAAATCGTCGTGATATCGGACAACGCATCGAGGAATCGTTGTTGATCGACGTGCCGCTCGATCGCTTTTAGCAAGAAACGGAACCCAACTCCGGTCATCAGAACGACCACGTTGACTTCGCCGGTAATCACGCGGTACGCAAAATCGATAGCCGCCCGATTGGGGTCGATTGGCACCTCACGCATCGACGGACTGACGTGGGCAACGCCTCCATGGCGTGTGATTAGCCGTGCCATATCGTCCGCCCGACGACTCTCTAAGGCAGCGATATTGAGTCCGTCAAATTTGGCAGCGGCCTTTTCCATGGAATTTGATTCGTAACGTGTCGCGAGAAAGGGGGATTGGAAGCAGTCGGGTCGGTTTGAGCTGCTAAAACGAGCGGTCATTGTAGAGAATTTGTGCTCGGTTACGATGTGCGTAGATCCGTTCAAAAACAAGTTTCCCTGGTTTGGTCCAGTTTGGGCCATAGGAACGCGGATCAGTCCCCCATTTCACCTCCTTTTAATCGACAGAAGTCCCAGCGTGTCTCGAAGTCCCATTCGCCGCCCACCAGCCAGTCTCGACATATCGAAGGTGTTACGGCTGGTGGATTCGCTTCCCCATGTCCTTTCCAGCGATTCGATGTTTGGCAACACAAAGCCGCTCGAAATCGAAGTCGGTTCGGGCAAAGGCCTGTTTATGTCCAATGCGTCGGCGGAGAATCCCCGACACAACTTTCTGGGCATCGAGATCAACGCCAAGTGTGCAGAGCATGCGGCGGGCCGATTAGCGAAAGCCGAGGTCACTAACGCGATCATGATCAGTGGTGATGCCGAACCGTTGTTCAACGAACGGGTGCCCGCAGAGAGTTTAGAGGCGGTGCATGTTTACTTTCCCGATCCATGGTGGAAAAAGAAGCAGCGGAAACGCCGAGTACTGAACGAGCGAAGCATCTTGAGTCTTGCCAAAGCACTCCGTCCCGGCGGCCGGTTGCATGTGTGGACCGACGTGCTGGACTATTTCGAAGAGACGGTCGAGATCATCGCGGAAATCGCACCGGAGCTGGGAGTGCCCATTCCGGAGGAAGAGATTGAAGCGCAGCATGACCTCGATTACCGCACTCATTTTGAGCGACGAAGCCGCCGTCATCGCATCCCCGTGTACCGAGTCCGCTACGAGAAACGCGGATAGAAAAGTGCTGCAAACCGAAGCAATCCTCAATAGGTGCCAGCCACCCATTCAATAGGCATTCAATAGGTGCCAGCCACCTAAATTTAACATTTTCATGCAGCGGCGGTCAACTGGTAGCGATCTGAAAGACTTTCAAGTCGTTCGCCCGTCCTCTTCTAATGCGTACCGTTTGTTGAACTGCATTCTTGACCGACAGGCAAATTCGTGTTTCGCTTCAGTATTCTCACATTGATGATTCTGACGTTGGTCGCGGCATTGGTGATCATGTCGTACATCCGCAAGCGTCAGGAAAACGACTACCGCGGATCGTACGACTCGGACGCTTTCTCGGAAGTAATGCGGAATAACTTCGACATTGGTTCAAATCGCTCTGACATTGAAGCAATACTCGGTCCCCAAAACATCAATATCACGCAAGACGAATTCGACGCGATGATGCTTCACGGAAAATTTGAATTCGGATATCAAGACAATGACAGTTTCGTCGCTTACAAGCTTGTTGATGGCGACTCGAATGATTCCGAGCAAGAACGGTGTGTGCTCCAATACCGCAACGGCAAGTTGGTAGGATTGCATCATTACTACACGTCAGAGCCGCACTTTCTGGAAATCAACACGGGACAATAGCAATCCCCCTCACTCAATACGTGCCAGCCACCTAATTAAATGGTGCCAGGCACTAAAATTAAATGGTGCCAGGCACTAAAATTAAATGGTGCCAGGCACTAAAATTTGCTAAAATTTGACACGATTCGGATTTCGGCTCTAATACCGGTAGTTGAATCATTCCCAAAACACGCGGAGGTGTCTGATGCCGCGGCCGCCACGAGCTGAGCAATTCAGCCCCGATGAAGTTTGTATCGTCAATGTGACACAGCGGTGCGTTCGCCGTGCCTTCCTGGCAGGAATCGATGCGGCCACGGGCAAGGACTATTCTTGCCGTCGCGAGTGGATTCGCAGGCGAATGGAAGCTCTTGCGTCAGTCTTTGCTATCGACGTGCTTACCTATGCCGTGATGAATAATCATCTGCACCTCATCCTTCGCAATCGGCCGGATGTCTTGGCGGAGTGGTCCGACAGCG
This sequence comes from uncultured Rhodopirellula sp., assembly GCA_963974855.1. Taxonomy (GTDB): domain Bacteria; phylum Planctomycetota; class Planctomycetia; order Pirellulales; family Pirellulaceae; genus Novipirellula. Next base: position 4,240 of record CAXBHV010000185.1, read on the forward strand.
AAGTGGCTCTCCGCTGGCTAAAAGTCTTTCCAGGTCATCGGCTCGAAGAACATCTCGCGGAGCCGACCGAAAATGACGTCCATACGCTCGTCCGTGACAAGCAGCGGTTGAGCATGATCCGGCAACGCTTGTCGGACATCTCGTGGTTCATGCGTGCACTGTCTGAGCCGATCGCCCGCCGAGCTAACAAGATCGATGAGTGCACCGGCCACTTTTGGGAAGGCCGTTTCAAAGCACAGCGAATCGTCGATGAAACAGGGCTGTTGGCTTGCAGCATGTACGTGGACCTGAACCCGGTGCGGGCTGCCATGGCGGATTCCCCCGACCACTCTCCCCACACTTCTGCCTACGACCGCATCGAAGCCGAGAAAGGTAAACAGATCGATTCAGCAGCATTCGACTTAGTGCCGATTCCGACGGAAGAAGCGGCCGAGACTATTCGCGAAACGCCGGTAGAGAAGCTCCGGCAAAAGCAGCGTGCGAAGCGTCAGAACCCCACTGGACGCAAGGTGCGCCGCGACGGTTGGCTTGCTCCGCTATCGCTCAACTCCAGCACACTTTCTAACGAACCGCAAACACACACCGATGGTTTTCGCAGCAGCGACCGTGGCTTTCTGAACCTGTCGCTTAGCGAATATCTCCGACTGCTTCGCTGGACCGCCAAACATGGTGATGACACCGCGAAAATTCCAGCGGGTCTGGCGAAAACACTTGCGGCACTCGGCATCGAGACATCGATGTGGCGAGACTTGGTGTGGCACTGGAAAGAGTACTTTGGCCAGTCGACGTGTGTAGGACGCAGCGAATCGATGCAAGCCGATGCCGAGCGGACGGGGCACCATTGGCACCGTGGCCAGTCCAACGCATCGGCGTGCTTTATCTGACTCATCGCATGCTGCAAAGGGTCGCTTTCGAAGAGCACGGTTGTCACTTAACCGTTGTGCCTGAGTCTTCACGCAATGCCCTTCGGCAATTGTGTAAAAAGGACGCCGAGTTGCAACATCCCCACACCTCCCAGCCTCACCATTGCCAGAATTTATAGCCCTCTCTCCAACTTGTCGGATAACGATTGTGCTTACTAAACCGCTAGGGTAGACCGGTAGGTGGCTGGCACCAATCAAGAATCCCATTGCCAGAATTTATAGCCCTCACTCCAAATTGTCGGATAACGTTTGTGCTTACAAAACCGCTAGGGTAAACCGTTAGGTGGCTAACCGTTAGGTGGCTGGCACCAATTAAGGATTCCAATTAAGGATTCCCTCGCTCAAACAAATTCCATTGTGGACAAAGATCCGTCGCGTAGTCACCATGAAGGGGGATACCTTTTTTCGGATTCAACAATGGCAACGATCGATCAGCCTCCGTTAGAGACAAGGCCCCTGTCAGCTCGTGACATAACGGTCTTGGTTCTAGTGGGCATGACACCACTGGCCTTCAGTGTGTTTGACATTCTACCGAATCGGATCTGGAACCATCATCCCTTTCATGCCGTCGTTGAAGGACTCGGTTCCTTCGCGGCTCTGATTGTGGCAGTTACGATGTTGATGCTTCGCCAGCAAGGGAGTTTGACGTCGGCCTACGTGTGGGTCATCTGCGGGTTCATTGGCATGGGAACACTGGACGGAATTCATGCTGCCACCCATGCGGGACACGTCTTTGTTTGGCTGCATAGTTGCGCTACCTTTGTCGGCGGTGCCACGTTTGCACTAGTTTGGTTGCCGGATCAGTTCAACCGAAAAGTGGATGTGCCAATCGCTGCGTTACTGATGTTCGCTTTCGCCATCGCATTCGGATGCATCTCATTGGCACAACCGAACCTGCTGCCCGCGATGAAGGATGACCACGGTTTTACGTTTGCTGCCAAAGCACTCAACATCGGAGGCGGCATCGGGTTCTTGGCTGCAACGGGATTCTTTCTGTTTCGTCAGCCCAAAAACACCGACACGCTGATTTTTGCCAACCTATGCCTATTGTTCGGCGTCGCTGGCCTGATCTTCGAGCGGTCCGTACTGTGGGACAGTAATTGGTGGCTATGGCACATGCTTCGATTAGCCGCTTACGGGTTCGTCTTGTATTACTTCATGGCGATCTTCTACCGTACCTTAGTCAATCTGAAACAGACCCGCGATTCACTTGAAACCCGAATCGCTGACATCACGATTCACGAGTCTCAGCTTCACCAAGCTCATGGAAACCTAGAAGCAATTCTCAATTCAACAGCCGACGCGATAATGACGATCGACACAAATGGTGAGATTGAAACTTTTAATCGACGAGCGGAAACGCTGTTCGGATACTCGCGGCAAGAAGTAATTGGCAATCATCTTTCTACATTAATTGACGTTCGTAATGGCTCGAAACACGAATCCAATACGCGAATTGGCAATTGGATAGCTGATGTCGACACGCTGAATCGGGAACGTGAGTTGGACGTGTTGCGCCGGGACGGATCACAGGTACCGATCCTGCTGCGGATGACCGAGATGAAACAAGGCGATCGTCGACAGTACATCTGCGTGGTTCAAGACGTTAGCGAACGAAAACGCATCGACGATGAACGAGAACAAATGTTCAACGCGGTCCGCGAAACTGTCGCGATGTTGTCCACTACCAGCACGGAATTGTCTGCTAGCGTGGTTCAACAAACGCGTGGGTCAGAAACGCAGTCGGCAGCGGTCAAGGACGCATCAAAGTTCGTTAAGGACGTTGCCTGCAGAACCGAGGATGCCGCAGCGATGGTTAGCGACGTCGCAAAAACCGCTCTGCGGGCCGACGCTGTCAGCAAATCAGGACGAACAGCGGTCGAAGAAACACGAGTTGCGATGTCCATGGTCCGCCAACGCGACGAATCCACAGCGACCAGCATGGGAACGCTCGCCGAACGCGCCCAAGCAATCGCAAACATCATCACGGCCGTCAACGACTTTGCCGATCAAACTAATATCTTGGCATTAAACGCTGCCATTGAAGCCTCGCGAGCTGGCGAGGCGGGCCGGGGATTCGCCGTGGTCGCAGCCGAAGTCAAAACGTTAGCCGAACAAGCGAAACTAGCGACAGCGGAGGTGCGAAACATCTTAAGTGAAATTCTCGCCGCAACGCACGACGCGATCCTGTCGACGGAACACGGGGCCACGTCCGTTAACGAAGCCTATGCGGTTGTCATGAAAGCCGAGCAAACGATCGAAGAGCTCGGTACGATGGTAGCGGCATCCGCTGAAGCGGCCAGCAAGATAGTAACGGCGGCGAAGCAACAGGCGAACAGCATCCATCAAGTAACGACATCGATGGATCAAATCAATCGGTCCGCTCAAGATACTCTAGCCGCGACGCGCCAGACCGAAAACGCTGCCAATAATTTAGACGCAATTGGTCGGCGATTGACACAACTGATCGAACTCCGAAGCGAATCGCACGTCAGCGAGCCTCTGTAAAAACAATTGAGTCAGCCGCTTGGCTCCAAACAATACGCCCCGCCGAGCACCATTCCGATGGGTGCAGAGTTCGTCGTCGGCCGATAGTGCATTTGGCTGCGATCTGAGGCATTTCCGCAACAAAGCGACTGGTAAGTTGCAAACCGTATTGCTGATTTTTTACATCTCGCAGGAGGTCTGCACGAAACACGCTCTCATTCGGAAGTTCCCCCGCCGACAAAAAAAGGCAAGCCGCCTCGGATGAGACGGCTGGCCGGTCGTTAAAGACGATTCTGTGACTCGTGTTAGATCACACAGATTAAATTACACAGAGTTCACAGTCGCATTCGCTGCAGATGCAATCCGCTGTACTGCAGCAATCGCAACCTGCTTCGCAAACACCGCACTGGCACGCTGCGTCGGCAGTAGCCGTTGCAAGCGTGGACGCCGCAACCGTTGTGGAAGCGGCTTGATTACACTGGCATGCGTCGCAGGCACAGGCTTCGCAAACACACTCGCCTCCATCACAACAGTCGCATCCAGACTCGCACTGACCGCACGAGCAAGCTGCTGCTACTGGCTGTGCGGGGCTCGAGCTTTTATCAGGACTGAATGCGGACGCGACGACGGCGGTGAGGGCTACCGAAGCGACAACAACACTTAACATTCGAAACATATTGATTCTCCAAAAACACAAATTTTTATCGTTGAACAGAAACACTAATCAGGAATAACAGAGCTTCACAAGCGACCGTTATTTCCGCCAACGACAAAGAAGAGCGCACTGCTGTTGTGCGAGGAGAAACACTATCGGGCCGGCAACGCGAGTTGAAGACGTTGGTATCGACCACGGTGTATCCAACGTCAACTCAGCCGCTGGCAACGCGTGGACTGATTGATCGTCGGGTTGATTGCGAACCACTGAGGTGGGGATGATATGCCGTGCGGTTACGCTTCCACAGCACGTTAGGCACTTGCATTGGCTCGGGACGTC
>CAXBHV010000186.1:0-8634 GCA_963974855.1 uncultured Rhodopirellula sp.
TTGTCGTCTCGTTCTTCGTCGCCCTCGTAGTCGTCGAATTCCTCTAGGTAAACATAGAACGTTTCTCGTTCGTAGTTATTGTTCAGCACTCGCCACATCGCGGTCAGACGCTGTTGACCATCGAGCAGATGCTCCCTGACCTGAACATTCGTTTCTGGCGCAGTCGCCAAATATCGAGAGATGAATTGTTCCTCGTCACCAACGTTCAAAACCAGCGTGATACCCAGGGGAAGATTACTGATCACCGTCTGCATCAAGCTAGAAATACGATTACGGTCCCACGCTTCGTGGCGCTGGAAGCGTGGCAGTTTGATTGTTCCCGCGGACACCTCGTGATACCAGTCTTCAAGCTTGCGGTCTCGTGCATTTACTGACATAGATCAATGGTCCTACTAGTGGGGAATTTTTATTGAAGCAGCTTACCGGGGCCATATTTACCAGCCTCGGTTCTTTGCCAAACGAAGGCAGAACGCCGCGGAACAATTGATCGAACTGCTGTGCGATTCGTGCAATCTCTCGGCCGGAAAGGAGTTGGCAATATTGGACGAAATAACGTGGCTTAAAGGGATTGATCACATACAGGTTTCCTCGACCGCCGCGTTTCGTGATGTGGGCATGGGATGGTGCCGCACGGCAGGTAAGCAATGGAAACTGAGTATTGCCGGAAATTTTGCATCGTATGTTTGCGATGTTACAGATGATACACCAGCAATCATTTCTTTTAAGCTGAGCTTCATGAACATCCACAATTAATCGCGTTTCGAGTCGTCACTCATCGCTTGAGCTACCCTCCGTTGGCAATTGCGACTGGTGCCAGTCGCCGTAGGTTTGACGGCTATCGGTTATCTTCCAGGCGACGCGACCGTTGGTGTTACCCGCGGCGATGATCGCGGCTCCCGCGCTTGGACTACTGAGATAGACGTCTTCGGCGAAGAGGAGCAGCCCTTTGTCCGGTACCTCAACCAGCTTCTTTTCTTCGACCAATTGTGCCCTTAGCTCGCGATAGCTTGTCCAACTTGCCCGCGGTTCCAGCGTTGCTGTGGAGCCTTTCAAGACAACGAATTCCCCATCAATTTCCTTCGCCTTGGCTGATGCATTGCCCGAAGAGAACTCGAAGACCGGTGAACCGTCGGATTGTTCTGGCTCGCCTGGTGTCGTGGAACGAACCGTTGGCTTTGGCTTTAGGAACGAGAACCCGAGGACCGGCAACACCAACTCGATGTGCTTCAGAAATCCTTCCATGTCGGCGATATCCGCTTCCGGCATCGGTGGAAGCGGCGGCGCGGTTCCGTTGTGGATCTTGGCGCGGCCGGCGGCATAGCCCATCGTGATCAAGCGACTTTCCAAATATCGAACGTGGGCTTTCGTCAGATTCAGATCCTTGCTGATTACTGCGACGCAGCGAGTCCAAAATTCTTTGCGTTCGTCTTTGTCGTGAGACGCCAGCCGTTTGAAGACGTTATCGCCCTCACCAATGTAGACCACTTCGCCGATCGGGTTCTCTGGATCAGGTCCCGCGAGAATATAGACGCCTGTCCGCGTGATTTCTTCCCGCTTCGCTAGTTCGGCAAGTTTGGTTCGTGGCGAAACGAGCAGCTTACCGCTCCAGTTCATAACCTCAGCCGTTAGCAAGCCCGATGCATCGCCATCAACGAGGCAGGTGCGTATTGATCGTCCATTCATGGTGCATTAGCTCTTGGGACTGACTTGGAACGAGTTCTCTAACTGCTCAAGTTGAGGCGGTCTTGAGAAACCCAGATTTAGCGAATCCACCTACTGTAGAGACGAAGAGTCGATCCCTTGCTCTCGACGAAGCAACATACAAAAGATTTTTCTCGGCAATAACATGTTGTCTCTTTGCACGCTCATCGTCTTGACGACCTCTATACTTAGTTGGGAATACGTTCTCTGCGAGCCCCGCAACAATAACACAGCGAAACTCCAGACCTTTTACCCGATGCATTGTTGCCAATCGGACGCCCTGAGCATCGCTGATGTTTTGACCCAACGCTGCGTGTTCAATCGAATGTCGTTTTAATACAGTCTTGATTTTTTTCATCAGCCAATTTGCACGCACGACTACAACGATCTCCTCAAGAGGGAAATCAGCTTTGAGTGAATTAATCAATTTTGCGATCGCAACGGATTCAGACTCCAGGTCTTCGCTTTCGATGAGTTCAGGATCAGGGCCACTAAATAGTGAGTGAGTTGCAATCTCGGACCAGGATGAGTCGCAGAGATCGTCAGTGTCGCAACCACCGCTTCGATCTGTTGCCCAGTTGCGGATCTGTTCTGTGGTGCGGTAATTGATCTGCAGTCGGTGAATCCGATCTTCGATTTCGATTCCACCATCCGATAACAATGTTGGTTCGTGATAAATCCGCTGTCGCGGGTCGGCCACGATAAAGACATCATCCTGACCTGTGCGTACCAACGATCGAATAAATCGCCAATCGCTTGCGGTGAAGTCTTGACCTTCATCGACGATTACATGGCGATAGATTGGTGATGCTACATTGCTGGCATGTTCAGCAGCTTTCGAGACAACTCCAATCCAATGACATTTTCCAGCGAGCCGAAGAGATTCCTCGAATAGTTCAAAAGCCTTCCAAATTGCCGCCCGATCACGACGGGATAATAGCGGCGTACGCCCAATTCGCGAGAGTTGTAGGTAAGCTTCTCGGCTGGTGACTCCTTTGATTGCGTGCGAGTAAAACCACTCTTCTCTCAGAACGTCCGTTTCGAACTTTGTTGGATTGTCGACCGCAACTTGATCCCAAGCAAGTGCCAAATCATCATCGGATCCGACGGAAAGATGTCCGGACGGTTTTAACCAAGACATTGCATGGTCGTGAACATGTTGCACATCAATTTGGTGAAACTCTTCGCCGCAAAGAGACTTCAATATGGACTCGACATTCTCGGCAAGGTTTTTAGTGAATGTGGTAAATAGCACCTTTTGGTTGTTACTAAGCTTAAGAGCAAGTTGTCGTGCTCTGTGCATTGCGACGATCGTTTTCCCTGTACCCGCACCGCCGAGAACTAAGGCGGGCCCCGCGAAGAATCGCTCCGTCAATTGGCGTTGATGAGGGTGTAGAAATACGCGCCAACGCTCAAGTGGTGCCGCAAGCACACGATCAAGTTCGTCATCGCTGCTCACTCTCAGAAAGCGTCGTCCCGATTGTCGATTCGATATCGCCTGGTCTTCGCTCGATAAAATTTCTTGATTGGCTCCCATTGGAGTCGCATCGCGAGGCACAGTGGGTATTCCCACAGCCTGTCTGCCCTCTTCGACGGATTCTCCTTCCGCAAGCCATACAAGCGATTCGTATGACTCTTCTGGCAGGACCGTCTGAAGCTGGGACAGCTGTTCTTTCGACTCGAGGTGCCGAACAGCGGGCAACAATACCGGTGGAACCCCAAACGAAAGAAGCATTTCATCATCATGCGGAATCAGCTTTTCACTGCCGCTCTCACGTGCTCCGGCCTCCGTAAGACTTTTTTGAACCTGCTCAACATTTAGAATTTGCAGAGACTGCGTCTCAGGATGAACCTCAAACGTCCGGTTTCGCGCCCAGTCCATGGCTTCGTCGTGATTGTCGACCCAGACCAACACGTACGTGTTGCCTTTGTCTGGGTGGAGAACAACTGCCCGATACTTTTGGTCAATGCGGACTGTGCGAACACGATCATCGTCCATATTGTGGATTTTCTCGTAGTTAATCGCTGACGATTTCGGGTCGGCACGAAACTTCTTCGCAAACTCTTGTACTTTCTTTCGCTGGGATTTCGGAAGGCGTGCAAGCGCATCCATAAATTCGTTACTGATCGCAAGCTGCGGATCACCCATTAGGATAGTGCTCCCTTGATCGCAGCTAGATCGGTCTCCAAACTGTCTTCAATGATTGTTCGCCATGACCTTGCTATAAATTGTTCGGCAGAGCCACCATCGCCTTTGCGGAAGTAGGCCACTGATTTTTCTGGCCATGCCAGCTCACTCTCGGCAATCGTAAGACCGTCTTCGTCATCCAATGGATAGCCTGGCTCGGGCACTGGAACGTCTTCCTTTGCGAGACGGTGAACCAGTTTTCGAACATCCCCAACTACGAGATCCAGCACCTCTGCGTACTCAGTGGATAGCTTTATTTTGTCAGCTGAAGCATTGGCCTCGGATTGTGACGCCGACTGCGTGGGCTGTCCTGAAGATGTTGTAGGCATGGTTGATGCCGTATCGGTTTCGCCAAAGGCAGTCATGAACGCTTCATTTTGGTCCAAGGATTTCGCAAACTCTTTGCCGACCAACAAACGGCCCAACTTCTTGAAGTGGCGACGCATAGCTCCGCCATCATCCAGATCAACACGGGTGATTTCTAGAACGCTGTATCCCTTGCTGCGCAACCATGAACGTATTTCCCCGTCCTTCGCTGCGGTCTTTGCATTTCCGTGGATATGCTCACTCATCCCATCGAGATAGATGCAAATCCCCATTTCATCTGGATCATCGGGATCTGGATTGAAAAACACATCCGGTGTGGTACTGCTCAAATTTGGACTTGGACGAAACTCGTACTTGAAACGAATTTGTTGCTGGAATGATCCGCTTGCAAAGCCGGCGACAGACAGCAGGTGCTTCAGCTTCGCTTCAGCGTCATTCACTTCGCCGGCTGGTGATACCGGATTGTTTTCTGGCGACGGCTGAAGTGCGGGAATGAGGTGCTCCTCGGCGAGCCCGTTTCCAGCTCGCTCGAAAAACTCGAGTCCAGCATGACGATCCAAATAGCGGTGATAGTAGGCATTCCGAAAAGTCTGCAGGCAATCGTTGCACGAGCTGCCGCAGTCAGATGGGCACCCAGCGAGCAGTTCGGTAGCTGTTGAGATGATTCGTGGAAAGTTCTCCAACACCTGGGGCAGAAGCCCCGAGCCTCCAGGCATTGGATCCCACAAACTCGCGTCCACTTCATCTCTGTCAACATGACCAACGACCAGCACTTGCAAGTCATCTAAGTGCATGTCCAGAACCGATGCAGCGGCTTGACGAATGGATTCAAGGATTGTGTACGCGGTCGACTGGTCCTTTAAGTTCACCATCGTGATTGAGTCGGCGACAACATCGGCGTAGAAGCCAACATTCACCGGCTCTTGTCCGCACCACTCCCTGTGCTTTTCTCGGAAGTTTTGGATTTGCCGTACCGATGAGAGCGGAGACACACTCTGGCCACAAGTCTGGCAAACCGGGTATCCGATCTCGGGTGGCGTTCGACCAACAAGAGAGGATGCACCTACATTCACCATGCGGAAATGAACTCCTCGACGGAAATGAAGCGGGCTGCCGCCCCATCCGTAGGCCGCTCCGCCGTTGTGTCGCCCTTTTTCCCGACCGTACGTTGCGACCGACAATTGAAACCGGTTCTCTTCTTCATCTGAAATTTGTGACATGTGAACCAAGTCCACATCGCAAACTGGAATCGCCGTCAATTCGACGTCTGTCAGACTACCCGAAGCACTGCTTCGGTCGCTCTCGATGATCGCCTCACGATTGACGTTCACAGCAAATACAGGAGTCTCAACTTCGTCCATTTCGGCTTCACGATGGAAACGCCTAGCCACAAAACGATGACCATTGGCGTAAATTAGGTTGCCGGGTACATATTCACGAAGAGCCATCGAGGCTGGACGAGGAAGATTGAAGTCCATCGCACCGATCTGCCAGCGTGGAACTTCCGCCATCCCGACGATTGCCCCGCCATCCAAACCATATCCCGGTAGGAAACCCTCCTGAGAAAGAACACTGAATGTGACGGTATCGTCGACACCATCTGCACTGCCGCGTCGCCGACGTCCCATGCCCTTGAGCTGTTTTACGAGCCGATCGCAACGTTTAAAGTGTGCCTCATCGTCATATCCAAGGGTTCCTTCCTCGTCGCGAACACGGTTTAAACGACGAATCTCTCGGATTGCCCACTGTAGACGCTTCCGAAGTCTACCAATGACATTATCAAGGTTTTTCACCACCTCATCGATATGCCCTGCAATCTCTTCGGGTGTCGTCACATCCGCGTCTTCTTCGGGCCATCCGTCGCGGAAAGCCCTGCCCACGTACCGCAACAAATCATCACGATGATGGGCAATCAAGTCGGCAAGCGGTTGAACATTGAATGCTTCGCTACGCATTTGGCCTGACGGAGTAAACAAGTAATGCGTGATTCGCGTTGGCAACGTTTCCTCGAGCGTGTCAAGGATTAGCTCGCGTTGAGGCTCCGCCAAACCGGACGCCGGCCGGCTAAGTTGGTTGAGCCGTGTGATTACCGTGGCGGCGACGTGTTTTGCCACCAACACTTCGTTTCGCAAGTTGAATGCAGGCGGATCCACTCGCCCGCCGAGCATCCGCATCGGATCGTTAAAGTACGACCGATCGTGCGAGGCTGGCCGGCAATACGTGATGGTAACTGCCATCCGATGACGACGCCCGGCACGCCCGGCTCGTTGCCAATAATTGGCTGGTAGCGGCGGAACGTTCCGAAGCAAAACCGAGTCGAGTGCACCAATGTCAACTCCCAGTTCAAGTGTTGGAGTGCAGACCAGAGTATTAACGCGGTCGCCGCTTCCTTTGAACCAGTTTTCGATCTTCTCTCGATGGTCCTGAGGAACCATCGCCGTGTGCTCTTCAGGGCGAAGCATCTCGTAACGCTCGTCAAGCACTTGCAAGTCATAGTTATCAGGATCCTCACCTACAAATTCCAAAACGCCGTCGCACTGCCAAGCCAAGCAAAGACTGTTGGGCGTCCTACGTGTGACTCGGCGGCGACACCGACTGCAACAATAGTACCCATGATTCTCGGCGATGCGGATCTTATCTGAATCGAGTTGGTAAACTCCGCTGCATCGTGGCAACGCTCGTCCCTTGTTGCTTCGCAGCGTCACTGGAATGAGCAACGCTTTGCTCGGATCGGTGCAGTATGCCCACAGCTCCTCAATGAAATCAGCAACATCCTCGGGTGGCACGCCCCATTTGCGAACAATGGACCGAATCAAATTATTTCGCTCGGACATCCACACCGTCACACGTTCACGCTCGTCGCCGCTCCCTAGCTGCAACTTCATGCCCTTCGGTCCAGGCAGGATCGGCAGATACCCACGTTGTATTTCCCGATCACCGTCCTGCCAGTAGCGAGAGAAAATCTCTCGATGTGAATCACGTAGCAAACGTCGCCGCCGCAGCGAATCAAGCAGCGTTTCAACACCCACCTTTAATTCTTCAGCGGGCATGGCTAGCCGATTTGCCCAGGTCTGCATAAACGAATCTAATGTGTTCAAACCTTCGTACGTAACCGTGATTCGCCCCCACGGCTCCAGTCCTTTTCGTTGGTTGGATGCCATGGTGATTTCACGCAGCATTTGAATGCGAAGAAAGTATGCCCGCTCGTCCGCGTGAGATCCACCGCTGCCCTCTTTTGGCGCAACTCGCCAAACTTCGGGTATCAGTGCCCGTGAGTACGAATCATCTCGATCCAGCTGATCACTCATCTTTAAAGCGATATCGCCGATCGACACGGCACCTCCAGCAATGGCTTCGGCCATTAAACCTCGAAGGCGGAATCGGCGCGCGTGGTCTTTCATCCATCCCGCTTGAAAAGCTGCGTCTTGGCGGTTATCGGCAAACAGCAACAGGCGTTTACGTTTCGCATGATGAACCATGTCTTGCGCAAGAACGTGCACGTCGGCGACCGAAGTCGCTCTCACCTCCCGAATCGGCTCGCGATATCGTTGACCGTTGGCACTTCCGAGCGCCCGGCAAGAAAAACAACTCGTTAGATATCCTGGATGGGTATCCCTGCTTTTGACCGCGTACAAACGAACCATATCTGCCATCGTGCCACATGCTTGGCACCGGGACTTCGGATTCGGATGAGCAGCACCGCACCTGCGACAGAAATAGAGGGGAGTCGCCCTTGCATGATTGGCAAGGTCTTGAGCGTCTTGGTTGACGATCGTGTCCAACAGCACAACGCGAGCACCGCCATGCTTCGCTTCCTGCGGTTCCCAAAAGTGATCCTCATCCTCCCCCATCTCCCCGCCGCCTGGAGTCGTTCCCGTGTAGGAGAAATCCTTCAAATGAGTGGTGAAATAATGTTGTCCGCACGTATTGCACGAGAACAATCGCGGACGCCACCACTTTTCTGCGTTCTCGCCTCGTTCCAATTCCTCTGCACTGCTGAGTGACAGAGTCGGCTCATTGCCGGTTTCAAACGAAACCACACCGCCCGTGATGCCACGCAAAAATCCGTGTACGACCGGACGCATCAACGGACGGCCATCCTTCAGGGAGGCTGCGCCAAGTGTCAGATAACACAACAACTCTTCTTCACCGACCGCTCGGCCGACCGTCGTTTTCAGCTCGCTCAACAGCGTAGACAGTTCGCGAGGCCCCATCAGTGATGTTCGGATCTGCTTTGCAATCTCATTCTGACGCAAATCGTCGAACAAGGATTCCTGCCAAAACGCACCATTGATTTCTCGTTTGGTTAACCGGCGATAAACCGATGTGACCTGTTCATCGGGATTCAGCGATTCAACAGCTAAGAGCGTGTCCGCCAGAAGTCGACTCAACTCTCGTGGCCGCTCGGCGCGATAGCT
>CAXBHV010000187.1:0-8633 GCA_963974855.1 uncultured Rhodopirellula sp.
CGAACCCGAAAGAGAACGCTCCGGATTCGCAGAACGTTCAAGTTCCGATTTTACACTGCGAGATGAATCGGGATGAGATGACGAATGTCATAAACTTGTAAAACATAATCCAGGGAGTGTCACCACGAAGCTCGAAACTCACACGCGAGTCCGGCGGGACAGCTGAATACCAAACAAACGCCGCGTTACGGTACGACGCAAACTTCCGGTTCTAAATCGAACGTTTTTACTTGCTGGAACCCGGCGGCTCGCACCGCTTCGCTAAAAGTAGGCGACATTGGGCTTAAGACGTGCCGTAGAAACTATGATGTTGACGTCGAATATTGGAGGTAAGTTTTTCATCCGGCCTATAGTGCAGTTACCTCTCCACCGACGAAGTCGGGGGAGAGGTGGCAGAAAACCAACGCAACCAAAATTCACAACAAGCTTACAGTTTTAGCAGTCTAGGCTTTCACCGTGCTGCTACGAAAGTAGATGGCATCGGGCGTTGTGCGCACGACGTGATCGCGATTAATAGCCGCGATTCATTACCCACTGCGTGGCATGCTGGACCAATTGGGTCGCATGCTCGATGTGAAGTTTATTTTTAATATTTTCCTTGTGTCGCTCGATCGTTTTAATGCTCAAAAACAGGGCATCGGCAATCTCACGAGTGCTCTGTCCATGACCAATCTGTTCAAACACTTGCAATTCGCGATTGGTCAACAATTCAAGCCCCTGCATGATCGCCGGTTTGACGCTGCCAAGACGCCCACGAATCAGTGTTTTGGTCACCGATTCGCTGAAGAAAAAGTCTCCATCAAGCAATGCATGAATGCCCTCGATTAATTTCTCGGGAGCTTCTTCCTTGTTGATATACCCACGTGCTCCCGCTGCCAAGACACGGTGCGCGTACAAACTTTCATCATGGGCTGAGATCACTAATATTTTGAGTTGCGGAAGTATTTTGATGATCGATTGAATCAGATCCAGTCCGCTCCCCTCTTTTAGTGACAAGTCGATAATCGCGAGATCAGGGGATTCACGCGTCAGAAGCTTGTACCCTTCTTGTTCGCCGCTAGCCATGCCGCAAACATTCATGTCGGATTCTTGGTTGATAAGTTGAGAATAGCCAAAACGGACGATGCCGTGATCGTCCACTACCACAATCCGTGCGGTGGTGGACAGTATTTTGTTCATGATTGACAACTCCGGTGAGGTATATTGAGTGTAACCGATGTTCCCTCGTTTGCAACCGATTCGATATCGAGATCCCCTCCTGCGGCTTCGGCGCGATAACGCATAATTCGCAATCCATTGGTGTGCGATTTGTTTTGTCGTTCCGAGATGCCAATCCCATCATCTCGAATGCTCATGCAAAATTGATCTCCGGCAGTCGCCAGAGTAAGCCAGATTCGGTTCGCTTCGGCATGTTTGACGGCGTTGTGCACCGCTTCACAAGCAATTTGATAGATCACAAACGCGACCGCATCGTTAGTGATATACGACTCGTCAAACTGTGGGGCGTCCACTTGGCATGGCACGCTAAACCGCCTAGTTGTTTCCGAGGCAAGACCTTGTAGTGCCGCTAACAATTCAACCGAATCAATGGAATTGGGCAACAGCCCGTCGGAGAGTCGGCGGACGTCTTGATGAGTTTGTTTTAGAATATCGCTAAGGTGTTTCACGTTTTCGAGTTGAGATTCCATATCGGCTGGCAAATTGCGACGCAGCGATTCTGCGATCAACGCGCCCCCGGTTAATTGTTGGGCGATTCCATCATGTAATTCACGACCAATCCGCTGTTGTTCAATCACAGCCATCTCGGCGACGATTTCTTCGAGACGCTTGCGTGCCATCACATGACCTAGCTGAATCCCCACATCGGGCAAGATTTCGATAAAACGATCGTGCCGCGGGATGACTCGATCCGACAGAAATTCCATGATTGCAACAACTTCGCCGTCCACGGTGATGGGGAAGGCGATGGCCGCGCGGAAACCGAGCTCCGAAATGCGATGCAGCGATGGATCGAGCGACGCATTTTCGACCCATTGAGGCTCGCCCGTCTGCATCACCGTACCGATCATGCCTTCACCACGCGTAAATCGCGTTTGGCCACGCCGTTCACAGAAGTCATGCAAGTGGGACAGCCGTGCTTTCGCATCGTCTCGGATATGCCAAAGCCCTGAACTTTCCATTTTACCACTTCCCTCACTGCAGAGTCGCCATAAATGTCCGACTAGCCAGCCATTGTGCATTGCAATCCGCTGCAAAGCCGCCCGCATCGCGGTTTCGACGGTTCTTGCTTCATTCGCGACACGCGTAATGGTTTGAAGAATGTCGAGAATTTCGGTCCGTTGTAAAACTTGCTCTTCAAGTGTTCGGTTTAACCCGCGAATGCTTTCCTCGGCATTCTTTCGCTCGGTAATATCCATCCACATGCCGACTGCGAAGCGAGCCGACCGCTTGCCCTCTTTTTCCACGTAATCCACTTTGCCACGATCTTCGATCCAGCGAATTTCCCCTGTAGGGTTGACCACTCTGAATTCAGCTCGGTAGCCGTTGTCATCGCACTTAGCGAGAGCGTCGTCTAAATGAGCAAGAAACCGCTCGCGATCCTCCTGGTAAATCATTTCCGTGACTCGATCGCACGAGACAGGCTCGTCGGGCTGGATTCGAGCGACAGTACGCAATTCGTTGGACCAAGAAAGAACTTCGTCTATGGCATCATACGAATAGTAGCCCAAGTTGGCAGCGGTGGAAGCAAGCCAAAGTTTTTGTTCTGTTGCGTGCAACTCGGCTTCCATTCGCTTTCGCCCACCGATATCGATGCAATGGGCGACGATGGCACCGTCATCTCGTGAATATCCCGCTAACATCATCCACAACAGCGAACCGTTTTTGCATTCAAATTGTTTCTCGTAAGGTCCCAGATGCCCTGATTTTTCAAGTTCATCGCACTCCTCCGCTGCAACCTGGGCCCATTCCGGTGGCGGACTAAGATTCAGCTGCTCCAGCGTGTGCGTCTGAACCTCTTTTCGCGTGTATCCGGTTCGTTTCAAGAACCAATCATTGCAATCAATCAAACGCCCCTTCGCATCAAAAAATAAGATACCGATACCATCGACACGTAGCGCGTGACGTAACTGAGCCTCACTTGCTCGCAGTTTTTCTTCGCGTTGTTTTTGTGCGGAGATGTCTAACATCGTCACCACAACGCCCCCGACGTCGTGATCACCGTATCGATAAGGCAGGACACGTCGAAGGAACACCCGACCATCACGACAACTGACTTCGCTTTCAATCGGTTTCAATTCTTTCAGCACAGTTTCGCATTCACCGGCCAAATCACCATCTCGGAATTCGCTCGCAAGTTCACAAAGCGGGCGTCCTTTATCCGAAGGCCGCATTCGAATCAAGGACTGAGTCGAGGGGGTGAACCAGCGGATCATTAACTCGTTGTCCAAACAAATCGTAGGGATTTCGGTCGCGGAAATTAGGTTTTCCAAATCTGCATGCTTGGTTTCGAGTTCATCAATCTTTGACGCCAATTGTTGATTGACCGTCGAAAGTTCTTCGTTAAGCGATTGCAGTTCCTCTTTACTCGTCTCCAGTTCTTCGTTCGTACTTTGCAACTCTTCGTTAACACTCATCACCTCTTCGTTGGATGCTTTGTACTCTTCATGCGAGATTTCAAATTGTTCCAATGAGGACTGTAGCTCGTCTTTAACCGCAATGAGCTCGTTTTCGAGGTGGCGAATCGTTGCTGCCATCTCATCATCGGAAGCGGCGATTGCGGGCTCTGTATCCTGGGGCTCGATCGACGACGGGGTTTCGGGAAAATCCGTTTGTTTTAAATCGGAATCATTGTTTCCCCCGCCAAAAATGATCAGTGCAAACGCCTCTTCGTGTTCAGTGTCATCGAGTAGACGAATTTCAATCGGGACTGGGACAATCACTCCTTGCTGGTCCAACAGACAACTCAGTTTTACGGCCTGTTTTTCTGAAAACGCTTTGCGAACGCCATCCCGCAGCCGTGACTTTAGTTCGCTTCGTAGTTTGCCAAGCAAATCGTCGCTCGGGACCCCTGATGCGTGTTGCAAAAAGGGATTGACATCCCCGTTGATGTACAGAATCTGCCAATGACGATCGATCAAAATGGCGCGTGGTGCAACGATGTCGAATAACCGCTTTTGGATCAACTGGGTGATCTGTCGATCGCGCCGGTATAATGGTGGCGTCGAAGGAATTTCACGCCGCGAATACCCTGGTGGGATCGAGAAATCGACGCGGTCATGTCGTGTCGGGCCAATGCGTTGGAAAATCCGGCAACGTTTGTTGATCGTCGAAAATAAATCGTCTTGACGCCCGATGGTTTCGGCCGTCCCCAACATCAGGTGACCGCCCGGTTGCAAGGCAAAGTGAAACAGTGCGATCACCTTTTGCTGCGTTTCGGGTTTTAAGTAGATTAGCAAGTTGCGACAACAAATCAGATCCAGTTGCGAAAACGGCGGGTCCGAAATGATGTCTTGATCCGCAAACACGACTGCATCGCGAAGTGTCTTGTTAACGTGGTAATAATCTCCATCACTCTCCGCGACGAAGTATCGTTTCAGTCGAGCGGGCGACACGTCCGCTTGGATGCTGGGCGGATAGCGTCCGGCGCGGGCGAAGTTCAGAGCATCTTTGTCGATGTCAGATGCAAACACCTGAAGTCGGCATGTCTTTTGCTGCTTACTTATTTCGTCCAAAAACAGCATTGACACCGTGTATGCTTCTTCTCCGGTTGCACAGCCCGGAATCCAAATGCGAATCGAATCATCGTTGCCTGGATTGTCACCACGGAGCAATTCGCTTGATTTCGAAGTCACAATTTTTGGAATGATCTCCGTCGCCAATTTGCCCCAGGCATGGGCATCACGAAAAAAATCAGTGACGCTAATTAGCAAATCCTTCGACAACGCTGTGATTTCGCTTGGATGTCCATCGAGATACTTTAAATAGTGATCTACCCGATCGATGTGGTGTAGACACATTCGTCGTCGCGTGCGACGCAGCAACGTCGTTTCTTTGTAATTGCGAAAGTCGCGATGAGCATGTTTTTGTAGCAGCGAGATGACCGCGCGGAGCGAGTCCGAAGAAAGATCGTCCTCGGAGCAATCCGCTGCTGAATCGGAATGCTCCGGCAGCGTCGATAATTGGCTTTGCAGTAAATACGGGTGTTCGGCAAAACGTGTAATTGCAGCAACGATTTCCTTTGGCGAAAGCACTTGATCGACCATCCCCGATTCGATAGCGCTGAGGGGCATTCCCGAATGCTCGGCAGTCTCAGGATCCTGTGCAATCACAAATCCTCCCGCCTCCTTGATCGCCTTGATCC
This sequence comes from uncultured Rhodopirellula sp., assembly GCA_963974855.1. Taxonomy (GTDB): domain Bacteria; phylum Planctomycetota; class Planctomycetia; order Pirellulales; family Pirellulaceae; genus Novipirellula. The sequence continues at coordinate 5,363 of CAXBHV010000187.1, forward strand.
CCGACGTGCCATCGCTGCCGGTTCCCGACAGGATGACGCCGACGGCGCAGCGGTGTTGATCCTTGGCCAAGGATCGGAAAAAGTGATCCACGGCAATTGGCGCGGTTCGTGAGGGTTCCATTGAAGTCAATTTCAATCGCCCCGCCTCGATTTCAAGATATTGGCCTGGCGGAATAATGTAGACGCAGTTGGGTTGAACTACGGTTTCATCGTGAACTTGGCAGACCTGCATCGCCGTGTACTTTGACAGCAGCGCCGGAGCGAGACTGGGTTTGTCTCGAGCCAAATGTTGAACAATCACAACAGCAACATTGGGCCGATCGGGCATCGCTTCGAGCAAAAGCCTCAGGGCTTCGAATCCACCTGCGGAAGCCCCTACGCCCACGATCGGAAAACGAGTCGCCGGCTTCTTCGAATTATCGTCCTTGGAATTTGCCTGTTTCCCAGCAGACGATGATTTGTTGTTGCGATTCATCGCCCCAATGTTCCCACTTAAAGTTTGATTTATTTGCATCTAATTGCAGACAATCGACGCCAAGCTGGTCTAAGGTCCCTGCGGCAAATGCACCGCAGAATGGCTTAGAATTGCCAAATCATGTGGCTGGCTAGCAAGGTGCTTTTTCGTCAATCCGTTTTTGCTAGCACGCACAGCGTCAGTGGAACGAAAAACGCTGCCTCGGCGAGCGACCTCCTAATCAATTGTAGCGTTTTCTCACAGGATCGCAGATACCACGGCACTTATGTTCAGTAGGGGATTTCCCCATTTGAAAGTTCGGGATTCTATCCTGGCTTGACAATGCACTGACCATCAAAATCAGTCACACGAGCGTCGCAGCGCTAGTCGATAGAGCGTTTTTAGGAGTTCGAAGGACGGGTAACCGAGAGAGCGAGGTTGTCCCGACGAACCCCAGGCGATCCCACCTTAACTCATCTAAAGTCGTCAGTCGATGTGAGCGGTGAAAACCGATGATTGGGGCGTTTGTACCGTCGATTGAAATCGGTCGACAGAAACAAACAGTCATATGAATTCAATTTGGGGCAAACAGAAATCGTGCGTCCCACATCTTTACAGGAGAGTGTGATGTTTTCACATAGCAGTAACGTGTCGCTGTCGAGTGATGCGATCAAAGATTTGAATCGCGTTGCCGAGGCAATGGAATCGCTGGAAATACATCTCAGTGTGTTGAGCGTGCAGATGCATTACGACAAGTCGCGTTTCTCGCCGCGAGTGATGGAGTTAACACGCGAGTTGGGTGAGATCCAACGTTTGCTTGAAAACACCCTAATGTTCGGAAGCTGATGTCGATCTGCACGACAGACCATTTGATCTCGAACACGTTTCAGGCGAAGAAGAAAATAGGGCGGAGTTTATGGAATTGCACAATCGACAAATTCTAAAGCAACAAGTTGTAAAGCGAATAAGAGCGATTGCTCCTGACAACAAGATGAAAGTCGATGTTTACGGAGAGGACAAAGCCGACGAAGGACTGAACGTCGCATTAAATTTCATGTCAGACCAGCTTGCGAGAACGGAATTCCTGAATTCGCTCGATCATGATTTAGGATCTTTGGTGCAACTCGTCGTCCCCGATTTTGCCGACGCGTGCAAAATTGATTTGTTTGACAAAAGCGGTGGAATTCGCCGCTTCGCCAAATATGCCTGCGATGACTTGCTTCTGGAAACCGGCTACGCGACGGAGCATCTACGTGCGCATCGGCCACCCCGTATGAAGATCGCCCTGTCCGATGGGATCTCGTTCTTGGGGACGATTGAATTCCAGAGGCTACCCAGTCAACCGCCGTTCACAATGGATGAACACCTCGACGCGAAAGTGTTGGCAAGCCGAATTTCAAAACGCATTGTTGGGATTCCTTAAACACATTAGCCAGGGCTGCTCTTTGCCTGTGGTTACGCATTCGCAAAAGCATTGCGAAGCATTTCCAAACTCTTGGGGATCGCGGTTTCGTGAGCCTCTTTGCCCTCGAATTCGAGCGAAATGTAGCCGCGGTAGTTGGCTGCCTTCAAAATCGCCGCCACCTTGGCGTAATCGATATCGAGCGTGTACCAAGTCCCGCCACCGTAGTAGGTTTTTGCTTGCACGAAGACTGCTTCCGGTGCGAGCTGCTCGTACTGGGCGTATTGGTTTTCCAGAAAGTTTCCAGTATCGAGCGTAACGCGCAACCAGGGTGAATCGACTTCATTGACGACTCGCAAAACGCCGTCAGCGGTGCGGCCAAGTCCCCAGTGGTTCTCAAGTCCTAGAACGACACCGCACTTTTCGGCCGTGGGCAAACATTGCTCGAGCGAATCGCGAACCCATTTAAAACCATCGTCGTCGCTGTATCCGTCCAGTCGTGGTTCAATGCCTTTGTTCTTCATCAGCTCATCAAAGCTGCCCGACGTTCCCCAACGCCCCGTGTTGACGCGGATCGTGGGAATCCCCAACGCGTAAGCAAGCTCGATGCAATGATTCGTGTGGTCAATTGCTTCTTGACGTTTTGCCGCATCGGGTGAAACAAAGGACTGGTGCGTCGAGAAGCCGCACAGCGACATCCCGCGACGGAACGCGCGTTGTTTGATCCTTTGCAACGTCGCGTTTGATTCGTCTTGCATTTGCACGTGTAGAATCTCGACGGCATCAAAACCAGTGTCGGCTGCTAGGTCAACGCACTCTTCGATCGACAATTTGCTGTCGTCGCGATAACGCCAATAAGAATAGGTCGACACGGCGATCGGGTTGCTCTTTGGGGGTGTCGCTCGCTTGGCCGGTTGCTGTGTCGGGTCGTCTGCCCCCTGACTCTCCGCGACCAGCGACGTCCCCGTGGCAAATGCAGCGATAGTGGCTAGCGATCCAGCCACCGTTTGCCGTCGATTCAGCGTCGGTACGGAAGAGGCACTTTGGGCCGCTGGTTCGTTGGTCGCATTTGTGGTTTGGCGAAGCTTTGCGTTTTGGGATGCAGAATGCGTCATCATGAAAGTCGCTGTGAGGGGTGGATTGGCAGGGGAGCGGATGGCAAACAATGCGTCCGCAGTATAACCTGAAACGCCATGGCGGGCGGATAGCCCTGAAAATGCCTGATCGGCAATTGCTCGCCACGGTAAGAATCTTCCCTCATTAATACGCTCGTTGTGTCAAACTCTGATCCCATTGCTGATGAACTTGAAGCCCGACCTTCACGCTACGTGGTCGGTATCGATTTAGGGACGACGAACTGTGCTCTCTGTTTTATTGATACAGAAACAGAGCCCTGGTCCACCGAGACGTTCCCG
>CAXBHV010000188.1:0-8601 GCA_963974855.1 uncultured Rhodopirellula sp.
ACTCGACTCACCTCAATGTCATCCTCGGCGCTGCCGTGGTTGATACGCATGGCGTCGAACAAATTAATGTCAACGGGCATGGCGGCGGCGATACATTCAACGTGGCCGACCTGACCAAGACTGAGGTTGTCGAGGTAAATTTGAACCTGGGCGTGACCGGATCCAAAGACCTAGTCACCATCAACGGCCGCAACGTCGCGGACAACCTTAGGGTGACAAGTGCAGGTGGCGTCGTTAATGTCGCCGGACTCGAATACGACATCGAAATTCTCAGCGCTGCCGCTTCCGATCTGGACCGGCTAACGCTGCTCGGCAACGGAGGCAATGACATCCTCAAGGCGGCGGCGGGAGTCGATGGCACTATCTTGATTACTCTGGACGGTGGATCGGGCGATGACGTCCTGTCGGCCAGCGGTATCTTGATCGGCGGTCTCGGCGACGATCTGCTCGAAGGCGGCGCGGGCGACGATCAATTGTTCGGCAACGAGGGTGAGGATACGCTGATCGGCGGCACTGGTAATGACACGCTCGACGGCGGAAGCGGCTTCGACACGATCTTGATCAATGGAACATCGGGCAGCGACAGCATCGTCGTCGACCAGACTTCCGCAACGGCTCTCACTGTACGGCTCAATGGCGTGGTTGACACAGACACGCTGGTCGCGGGTAGCGTCGAGCAAGCTCAGGTGGAAGCGGGGCAGGGTGACGACACGATTGCGGTTCGAGTTGCACACGGGCTCAATGCGACCCCGGCCAGCAGCCTTCGCGTTACGGTACACGGCGGCGAACCCAATGCAAGTGATCGGCTCGAATACGTTGACATCGTGCCGCTCGGTACGGACGCAACCAGTGATACATTCGGCGGTACAGGTAGCGACGGACTCGGACGTATTGTCGTGTTCCACCCGGATACCTTCTCGCAAAACAACAGCTTTCATAATCCCACGGAATTGTCCGACCTGGCCGAACACACGGCAAAGCCGACCATTAATCCTGGCGCCCAGACGGATCCTTTTGGACTCGGATTTGATCTGAATGGTGATGAGGACTGGTATCGCTTCACCGCCTCGAAAACAGGCACCTTCCAATTCGAGGTGTTGTTCGACGCGGTTCCCACGCTCGCCAATGGCCAACCCGGTCTGCCAGGTGACGGACGATTGCGAGTTGACATGTTCGATGCCGACGGAACACCGATCGCACGTTTGCCGTCGGAGACGAACGATGCAATCCAGACCATCGGTACAGAAGTTGGAGGAAGCTACTTAGTGCGTATTCAGGGGGCGACTCCTAATTCGATCAACGTTTATGACATCAACGTTGCGGATCTGGACCTGCTGGGACCTCAGATCATTGATCCAGATGGTGCCGGACCGCAGCAGGCAATTCAAATCACGGGAAATCCAACCTACAACATTTTTGATGTAAAACCGGTAAGCCAAGGGCCCACTCCGTTAGTCAATAGTTTGACGATCAACATTCAGGACCAACCGACTCGATTCCCCGGATTTGTTTACGGAGCGTTGAACACCGACATTTCATCGGCGGCAGGTCACTACACGTTGATCGGAGATCACAATGGGATCATTCCTATCTCGAACATCATTGTGATCAATGCCCCCGTCGATCAAGGCGGACTGGCGACCGCCACGATCGAACTGCAGTTCGATTTTCCACTGCCGGACGACCGCTACACGCTCACGCTGAGCGACTCCATCGTTGACCCGAGTGGGAACAAACTGGACGGCGAAAGCAATGCCCAAGAGCCTCAAGGCGGTCCGACGCTGCCCTCGGGTGACGCCGTCGCGGGTGGCGATTTCGTCGCACGCTTCACGGTGGACAGCCGACCTGAAGTAGCTACCTATCTTGGAGATGGTACCTGGTACGTGGACCTCAACGGAAACGGTATCTTTGATCCCGACAACGCGGACTTTACCCACCGCGACGTTGTCTGGAAATTCGGTACAAAGGGTGACCTTCCCGTCGTCGGTGATTGGAATGGCGATGGCTATGATGAAATCGGCGTGCTCGGCAAACGCGGTGGCAAAGATTTCTTTTTCCTGGATCTGGATGCCAATGGTGCCGTTGACTTGGCCAAGGACGCTGCGTTTGAGTTCAGCATGCAGGGATCCGGCAACGGCGAGCCGATTTCGGGGGACTGGGATGGCGACGGTAGGGACGAAGTGGGCGTACTGCAAGGCAGCAGTTGGTTCATTGATAAAACAGGAGTCGACTATACTCCAGCCGTCACACGCATTAATCCCACCCGGATAAACACCAGCATGAAAGGACTCCCCGTCGCTGGCGACTGGGATGGCGATGGCGTCGACAATGTTGGCACTTTTTATCAAGACAAGTTTTTCCTGGACACCAACAACGACTTTGGCGCCAGCGAATTGACCGTAAACTTCCCGTCATTCGACTTCGGAGGGTTGAAACCGCTACCGGTGGCGTATGACTGGGACCAGGACGGCGATGACGACATTGGCTTGTTCGTACTCCGCGAAACCGGCAACAACAGCGGAGCACGCGAGGCTGGTGAGTGGTTCCTGGATGTCAACACCGATCTTTCCGCCACTGGGACGGTGGACGCCCGCTTCGAACCACCGCCGACCGGACAGCCGGGCGTTGCCCAAGTAAACCAGGATATCTTCTACAACTTTGGCGATGAGCGGGAACCGGCCGCACTGGGAGGCCTTCGGCCAGTGGTGGGCAACTTTGATCCGCCAGTAGGTGTCACCGCGCAGGAGTCGCAGTCGCTGTACACGAACCCGAGCAACAGAGCGGATGTCAATAACGACGGAAAAGTAACCGCAATCGACGCGTTGATCATTATCAATCAAATCCAACAAACAGGCATCAATGGTGAGGGGATGCTGCCGCTGCCAGCGAGACCGGATAACTACACCGATGTCAACGGTGACGGCAAGTTGACTGCGATTGACGCCTTACTAGTGATCAATGCTTTGGCCTTTCCGATTGCCGCCCAAGGCGAATCAGCTTCGAGTTTAGTGAACGTATCGGCAACAGCAGCGGATCTAAGCGGCGCAGCAAGTCAAACGCCAGCGCCGGCGTTGTACGTGGGGGCTCCGACTTCGTTTTCGTCAAGCGATCGATACCGTTTTCAGATGCAAGCTGAAACTGACGTCGACGCGTGGAGTGAACCATCGGCCACGAAACCGCGCGAACTTCATGCCTCAGAAGAGAACGACAATCGGCACGCTGCGCGTGATCTTGTGCTGGCAAATTCGACGGAAGAACTGACGGAACTCGACGTCGAACTTGACGCGTTCGCCGCCGATCTTGCGACGACGGGCGGGCTAAATTTGAATGGCCTATAACGCTCGGATCCGTAAACTCGACCGACGTTTATAAAGCCCTTCGTTTCCGACTCGATGATGCAATGCGAGCAGAATCGCTCGCAAGTTGGAGAACGGGAGTTCGTGGTCTTCACCACCGAGAATCCGAATCACAATTACCCTGGTAGATCCGCTGCGGCGAGCAAGATCCGAAATAGAGATATCCAAATCTCGTTTTCGTTTTTGCAACCGCGCGGGTGTTTCGAATTGGGGTATGAGAACAGGTCCGGCTTGTAAGCTGGGGACTCTTTCGCAAAACGGGCGATACGTTCCGTCAGCACTTGCACATCAACGGTTGCGGACGTGAGACAAAAGCCAAGGGATTAAGAAGGTGCCGAACGCCGAATACGCCAGGAACGTCGAGGAATATCGCATCTTCTTCAGCCATGGCCCGTCCGAGGTGCTCGCGTCTCACCCAAAAAAGTGTTATGTCCCTGTGTCTACTTTGACATGCACACATTCGCGTTGATTCGTGCGTATTCGTGGCTGACAATTGCGGGCGCTGGTTTGCCACGAATAACACGAAGCGGCACGAATTTCGCGAGGTCGGCTTGCGTGTCGTCCTGTATGGAACGCTACCTTGCGATATTCAGGTTGGTTTCGAATCAAGCCTCGCCTTTTTCATTAGTGTTAATCAGCGCTGATTAGTGTTCCCAAAACTTGGTTGCGCCAAACACTCATTTCCGTTAATCGCACACTCATCCAGCCCCAACCCGACCGAGCTTTTCACACTTCGTCCAACAACGTGCTACGCCCCTTTACTGTCTCATTGCCATCTACAAATGGATGAGCCCAAACGGCGCGATGATGCAACTCAGCAGCCATCGCGACCTCAGCAGATTGACGACGTGACCACCAAAAAGGGCACAGCAAGTGAACGGCTGACCATGTCTCAGGTAAATCGACATAATTTCAACTTCGCACGAATTGTTGATGCAATTTTCTCACTTTGCATTTTCTCATCGTATACATTTGCAACTTCGGAAAGTCTTGGGACGTAATTACATCTGCTTTCGCCGTTGCCGGGAGCCCGTCCCTGTAGTCTATGTAATCGGAGAGCGCGGGGCGTCTCCACCCTTTGCATCGACGAACGGAAATGTGAATTATCAAATGTGATAATGCCCCGTCAATTCAAAAGAGACACCATGAGCAAGTTGTTTGGGTCCAAACGTTCGTTGTTGTTGCGATCGCGTTTTATCCGCCGCCGACGTCGTACCTTACAAAGGTCGTCCGTGGCTTCGCTGTTCCTGGAACGCCTCGAAGACCGCCGCATGCTGGCAACCCTCGACTTCAGCGGCGGAGCCATCAATTACGACGGCAGCGCAAACGCAAGCACCCTTGCTGTAGAACTCGTCGGCACAAACTACCGCTTTACCGATACGGAGAACATAACTGTCAGCGGCACGCAAGCAGCAAGCTGTTCAGGAACGGGCACGACGGTTGTCCTCTGTGATGCCAGCGTCGTGACCTCCATCGACATTGATCTGCTAGGCGGCGCCGATTCGGCAACGATTGCAGGCCTGACCCTCAGCGGAAATCTATCCGTGACGGCGGACAATGTTACGCTCAACGGCCCTGTCGCAAGCGGCGGCACGGTCACGATTAACGCCAACGGCGGCGCCATTACGGACAACAATGCCAGTGATCCGGACATCGTGGCCACCAACATTTCTCTCACCGCCGTCACAGGCATTGGAAAGTTGACTGACGCAAATCCCACCCTGGAAGTCAACGCCACGAACCTGGACGCCGCGACAGTCAACGGTGGAGTGTTCATCACCGACACGGCTGGAGGTGTGGCCATCGGAGCGGTGTCGGCCGGAGCGGGGTTCGTCACTCTGACTGCTCTGAACGGCGCGATCACTGATGCGAACGGCCCCGCCGTCAATCTCACCGCGGCCAATGGCGTGAACTTGACGACCACGGGTCTCAACAGCGCCATCGGTACGACTGGCGATGCGATCGAGACTGCGATCGGATCGCTCACGGCCACGACCAACGACGGCGGCATCTTCATTGCCGACTCGAACGGGCCGGGGCTGATCATCAACTCCGTCCTGGCGAGGGAGGGGGGCCAAACACCGTTCATCAACGGCGATCAGATCGTCGTTTTCGATCCACAACTTAACCCTGCGGATCCCCCTTTAAATCCACATGCTGGCACGAAGGACGTCTCTATCTCCGCCGTGGGAGACATCTTGCTCAATACCGTTGCCGCCCCCGATAGCGTCGCGATCACCTCCCTTGCAGGCAGAATACTCGACATCAATCAAGCATCGAACAACGTCCTGGCCCGGAGCGTAAACCTCGTCGGCGCTGGTACGGTCGGCCAAGAAAGCGATGCCATTGAATCGACAGTCGAGACCTTTAGTGCCAGCACCACCAACGGCCCGATCTTCCTGGCACAATTAGTTGCGAGCACAGCGGTGTCTGTCGTTGCCGGCGGTGTAGGCAACCAAGTGTTGCTGACGAGTACGGGCACGAACCTGCGCATCCAGACTATCACGGCGCAAGGTGCAGTTACCGTGGAAAACAGCGGAGGGTCGCTGTTGGATGACAATGGGGCGGCTGTGAACATCACTGGCCCGATCGTCAACCTGAGCGGAACGTCCGGCATAGGAACGGACCTCGATCCGCTTGAGACAAACACCTCTGACTTGCGTGCAACCGTCAGTCCCGCCGCAGCCGGCATCACTCCCGCCGCTGCTATTTTTATCGACAACAAGAACGGTGGCCTCGTCGCGCTTAACTCGGTCGCGGCCAGCACCAACGCCGGCGATGTGGCGATCAATTTTCTTGGTGGGTCTCTCTCGTTTGTCGCGAGCACGCGAGTGCTGAACGCAGCGGGCGCGGCCGTGACATTTGAGACCAAGACTGGCGACGTCAAGCTTGGCCTCGTCGATGCGGGCAGCAGCGATATCAGCATCACCGCCGCGGGAGCGATCGTGGATGACATCAATGATACCGCCGTGGACCTCCGCGGGGGCTCAACGAAACTGACGGCGAAGACCGGCATCGGCAGTTCCTTCAACAAAATCGACACGGACGTCGCGACACTGATCGCGACGACGGACACCGGGGGCGTTTTTATCGAAGAGGCCAATGCGTTCACGGTGAGCGCATCTGCAACGGCCGGCAACATTAATGTGCGTAATGCGACGGGCAACATGACGGTGGGGCTCGTCTCCTCACCTGGCCAAGTAACGCTCCATACCAATGGCGCAATTCTGGACGGGAACGGCGTTGACAACAATGTATCTGCGGACACGCTCAATCTGCTCGCGACGAACGGCATCGGTTCAGGCGGGGACGGGCTGGAGAGCTCGGTCAACACCCTGACGGCTGACGGCGGAGCGGGCGGCGGACTGTTGCTTGCCAATAACAAGACGCTCGCGCTGACCTCGGCGGTGGCAACGGGTGGGGTGGTGTCCATTTCGGCCTCGGGAGACCTGACGCTCGGTCCGGTGACCGCAACCGGCCAGGATGTCAGCTTGACGGCCTTCGGCGCATTGATCGATGGGAATGGCGCCAGCACCAACGTTAGCGCGCTCAGCGCCAACCTGAAAGGGGCCATGATTGGCACGTCAGGCAACAAGATCGAGACCAATGTGTCAGCGATCACGGCCGCCTCGACGACCGGCGGCATTTTCTTGAGCGACGCGAGCCTTGCAAGTCTGGCCCTCACCGCCTCGGCCCTGGGACAGGCGGCCGATATTGATATCGACAGCGCGGGCAGCATCATCCTGAACACAGTCATCGCCCAGGGAGATACGGTGAAGCTACGCGCGGTCGGGTCGATCACCGACGGCAACGATCCACCGCCCCCAGTTCAGGTCAACATCATCGCGAAAACGCTCGATATTGCCGCTCCTGGCGGTATCGGCACCCCGGCCAACCCACTGGAAGCCGACGTGTATCAGGTGGCCCTGGCGGACGGCGGCGCGGTGGGCGCGAATATGACTTTTGCCGGTCCGCTCTTGCTCACGGAAGCGTCGCTCGAATCTGCGGGCAGCGGCACGCTGACGTTCGATGCCGAGTCCATTACAATTGAAAACATCGCCGACAACACCGCAACCATCGCCCCCGGCCGCTCCCTTGTGCTGCGGACGCCGACGGGGGCAATCGTATTTCTCGATGCAGCGGATACGATCGAGACTTCACTCGCAGGCACAATCTTCATTCAAGCTGGCACGGTTTTGGGCAGCGGCGCAGTGGCTGTCATAGGCAACCTCAAGACGGCCGGCGGAAACATCCTGGTTAGCGCCGATCGAACCATCACGATTGGCCAGCTCGATGCCGGCGCAGGTGATGTGACGGTCCAATCCCGAGCTGGGATCATCGTGGACGGCAACGGACCGGCGATCAATGTGATTGCCGGGACGACCACCCTTAGCGGTGACGCTCCGACGGCCCGCGAAGCCGAACTCGATGAAACCTTCAGGATCGCGGAGGCGGCGGCCTTCACAGCGGAGGCGGCCGCGGAGCAGATTTCGGCCGACGCCTTGGGCAACGGACAGGCAATCATCGACGCCGAGGTGGCGACTGGTACCATAACGGTGGCGCAGCTTCAGATAGAAGCCGACCTCTTGGACATCGAGTACTACGCAAAACAGACTCTTGTCAACAATCTGAGCATTGCCGCGGCCGCTGCGGACGTGGCATCGTTGGCGGCGACAACCGCGGCCACGGCTGCGTTAGTCATTGCGGGCCCCGCGCAAGCAATACCTCTGATTGGTGACGCCGGTTTGTTCGCCGTCCAGGTCGCCATCCAAGTCGTCGCAAATACTCTGGAAGCGGTAAGTACCGGGTTAGCCATCGGACTCACCGTGGAATCGATCGAACTGGCCGTCGTGGGTGCAGAGGACACCACCGCAAATTTCAAGGTGAACTCCGCCAGGGACAGATTGGAACTGTCGATAGTAACACAGCAGGCTTTCGCGGAATCTACGTCGATTACGCAGGCAGCTGCCACCAAGGCGGCGATTGTTCGCGACGCCTCCGAGCGGATTCGTGACCAGGCTATCCTGGCCCGCGATCAGGCCAATGTGATCGGCACCTTTTCCGATCCACTCGGCCTTGACGTCAGCGGGGTGATCAATGTGACTGCCGGACCAACGGACAGCTATTTGCAAGTGGTCGGCGACACGGCCGTCGATCTGATCCAGACCACCGGCAGCGTCACGCTGATCTCGACTGGGGCCATCAGCGACGCGGACGCGGGAGCCGGTGCGGATATCCTGGCCAC
>CAXBHV010000189.1:0-8524 GCA_963974855.1 uncultured Rhodopirellula sp.
CCTCGGGGCATCGCCCCAGGTCGGTCGCTTAAATCGAACGCATTTCGATCAGGGGGTTCAGATTCACGGGTGAATCATGGTAAATTCTTCGGCCTGGGAAGCCGCCGCGTCGTGCGCTGGCAACCGAAACCTACCTATTCGCTTAAGCTAGCATCTGATGTCAGTCGACCAATATGCAACCTGCCCCTGCGGCAGTGGAAAGAAAATCAAGTTCTGCAAGTGCAAGGAATCCGTTAGCGAGCTTGATCGCGTGATGAAAATGGTCGAGGGGGGGCAGGTCGTCCCCGCTCTGGATCGTTTGTCGACGATCCTTTCGGAACATCCCGATGCGGCTTGGGCATTGGCCATTCGCGGACGCTTGTTGCTTGATCTCCGTGAATATGACACGCTCGCCGAAAACGCCGACCGTTTCATTCGCCTGCAACCCAGCAACCCATTGGCGTTGACCCAGCGTGCTGCGGCCCAGGTTTTCCGCGGTGATGTCAAATCTGCGACCGATTCGATGCTCGAAGCGTTGACCGAGAGCGGTCGCGACGTCGACGCGTTTGTCTTGGACGTCTCATCCGCCGTCGCGTTTTTGCTCGGTCGCCAAGGCGTTTTCTTAACCGCTCGCGTTTATGCTAGCTTGGCGATGATGGCTCAAGGCTACGAGGGCAGCCAGATGTCAGGCTCGCTGCTACGCCAACTCAACAGCTCGCCAACGCTGAACCAGTTAGTCAAATCGATTCCCCAGCCGATCCAGCGGCCTGCGGATGCGGATTGGGGCGAACGTTACGACGAAGCCGCCACGCTGCTACGCAGCAACAAGGTTTTGCTCGCCGAAGCTAAATTCCAGTCGCTGCGTCGCACATTGCCCGACGAGCCAGCAATTTTGTCCGGCTTGTTGACCTGTGCAATTTGGCGTGGGGATGTTGCCGCACAAAGCGATTTCTTGAAGAAGTTGTCAGCTTGCGAATCACTTGATTTCGAAGAGCGAGTCCAGTTCCGTGCCGTTTCGTGCTTGGTCAATCCCGAAGACAAAGATCTTGCGGCGGAATGTTTCCGATTAGATGCCGACATCGAGAGCGCCGAGCCAGTGGAGATGGCAATGATCGCCGATTCGCGATTTGCACCGCTGCCCGCAGAAATGCTTGCCCAAATGCGTGAGTCCGAGGACGATGTTCCGCCACGTGCGGGATTCCAAGTGCTCGATCGTGATCGACCCGAAGTCGAAGAAGGCTTGCCTCCAATCGATCAAATTCCCGAAGCGATCGCGATGGCGTTCGTCTACGGCAAACAAACCGATCGTTCGGCCCGCGTCGAGGTTCACGACGTCACTTCGTCGGCTATGGACGATGTGCGAGCTCAAATTCAAAAAGCGATTGGCGATTCGGTCGAGCTGAACCAAAAACCAAGTGATCCGCTTCCGTTCTTGGCCGTCGTGCAGCCGCAAGTCGCCATGGTGCGATTTAAAGCCAGCGCCGTCGAAGCCGACGCGATGCAAGAATCGCTCACCAACACGCGAATGCCATTGGCCATTGCCAACGCAAAATTGGGCATCCTAGGTAACGCTTCCTTGGTCGAGACCGCAGACGACGATTCGAAACTGCTCGAACGAACCGTGGTCGTGCGTGTTGCAGAACAGTACGACGCGATCATCTCCAAAGGCGACGAAGTACTCGGTGAAGTCTATCGACTCGCCAAAATCGAACCACTGCCAACATTGACGATAAGTGACGACGAAATCGAGACGGTTGCCAACACCGATTTGAACCGCATCGATTCGAAACAGCTCAATGAAGAGTCCTGTTTGTACTTGTTGCAACGTGCACAGCAGATTTCGTCGACACCTGCGATTCGTCACTTTGCCAAACGTTTGATTGAAGCTGATTTGCCAGAAGATCAAAAGATGGCAAAACTGTTGGCCTATTCCACTTTGGTCAATGCTTCGAGCAACGCCAAAGATGCGATCGCGACGATCGACGAAGCGAAAGCGTTTGCCGAAGCCAACGAATTGCCGACCGCGAACCTGTTGCTCAGCGAAGTCAGTTTGCGATTGCAAGCGGGCGATGGTGAAGGCTTCCAGAAAGCGATCGAAACGTTAACGCAGCGTTACGGCAACGAGCCTGAAGTGATGGCTCAGTTGCAGCAGATGTTGATTTCAATGGGACTGATTCGCCCCGACGGCAGTCCTCGACGTGGACCCGCGCCCGGCGGTGTTGCCCCCGCAGGTGCCGAGCCAGCATCCGGTGGCATCTGGACTCCCGATGGCGGCGGCGCAGCACCTCCGGCCGACCCAGCCTCCGGCGGCGGCAGCAAATTGTGGGTCCCAGGCATGGACTAACTGTGGGATAGGCTTCCAGCCTGTCGTGGCAGAACAGTCTTTTCGTAGCGAAACTAGCCAAGAGTTTCGGGGTGACAAGGGTGAACGAAAGTCTTCGCGACTTTCGCTACGAGAGGTGTGGGATAGGCTTCCAGCCTGTCGTGGCAGAACAGTCTTTTCGTAGCGAAACTCGCCAAGAGTTTCGGGGTGTCAAGGGTGAACGAAAGTCTTCGCGACTTTCGCTACGGGAGGTGTGGGATAGGCTTCCAGCTTGCCATGGCTTTTAACGACAGAGCCAAAAGCCCATTGCACTTTTTATCTGTGTGATCTTCAACCGCTGAAATCCATCGCTGATGAACTCTTCTCGTTTAGAAACCGATGATGACTTTATACGTCTCGCGCTCGGCTTGGCCGAGCAAGGACGCGGATCGGTTGAACCCAACCCGATGGTTGGCTGTGTCATCGTTCGTGACAACCAAGTCATCGGCGAAGGTTATCATCAGCGTTTCGGTGGTCCGCATGCCGAAGTCCATGCACTTCGCAGTGTGGGCGACGCTCGCGGCGCGACGGCCTACGTGACGCTCGAACCGTGTTGTCACCACGGCAAGACACCTCCCTGCTCGGACGCGTTGATTTCCGCCGGCGTGAAACGTGTTGTTGTGGCCATGGCGGATCCGTTTGAGCAAGTCGATGGTGGTGGGTTGACGCAATTGCAAAACGCCGGAATCGAAACGCGGGTCGGTGTGCTCGAGCAAGACGCACGCGAGCTGAACGCGGCCTACTTGAAACGATTGCAAACTGGACGCCCATTCACGATTGCAAAATGGGCGATGACCGTCGATGGACGAATCGCGACGAGCACGGGGCAGAGCAAGTGGATTTCAAACGAAGCCTCACGTGCCGATGTCCATCAATTGCGTGGCCGCGTCGACGCGATTGCAGTGGGGATGGGGACGGTCATCGCTGATGATCCGATGTTGACCGCTCGGCCCTCAGGCGTTCGCACCGCAACGCGGGTCGTGTTCTGTGCCAAACGATTGCCAAGTCCTCGTTCGCGTTTGATTCAATCGGCAAAAGACGTCCCTGTATTGTTGATCGTATCGCCCAGCATTGAACAGACCGATGTTGCTGAGCTAGTGCAACTTGGTGTAAGTGTTTATCGCTGTGCAAGTGACAACTCAGTGGAAATGATTCATCAAGCACTTGATTTTATGGGCAGCCAATCGATGACCAACATCATGATTGAAGGAGGGGGCGCATTGATGGCTAGTTTTTTAGAGGCGGACGCGATCGATCAATATGATGTTTACGTTGGTGCAAAAGTATTCGGCGGTCGCAACGCACTGGGACCCGTTGCTGGCGATGGTTTTTCCAGCGTCGCGGAGGCTGCGAATTTGCAATTAGTAAGTCTACAGCGTCTCGGAGAGAATGATGTCAAACTGGTTTACCGAAAAGCTCAGCGTGATTGATTGTTCTCGCCTGTTTTCTTGCGTCATGTATGCTGTTTTTGCGTAGAAAAGAAACGAATCTGAACCAAATTTCGACTTTTGGAAAACTCGTCTTGACCGCACTAAAAGCTAACCTCTATTCTTCGCCCATCACTGAGTGACACCCAGCGTGTCGCCCAGTGAGAGGCATTAAAGAATCATGACGATTCTGCACTTGGTAACGAAATTATTTGTTGCTGCGGAACACGTCGAAGTTAATTTCACACGGATGTGAACTTGCGTCGACGACTATGATTTTGCAATGTTGAGTTCGTCCAGTTGATACATGGATGTATCTACTGTGTCGGACCCCACAAACCACCGGCTCCCGGAACTGAAGCGCGTTGTCCTCCGCCCCCCTAGGATTACGTACTTTCCGGGAGCTTTTTTTATGCGCCGACAGAATCAAGTTTGTTGGTAAAGTTTGCCGATACTGACGATCAGGTGGAGTGGGTTCGCTTTAACGCGAAACTTTTCCCCAGCGTTGGAATTCGAAACAGAGTACAGCGACTTGATGCAAAGAAATTTGCACGACGATCAAGTTCGCTTGCTAGCAAATATGCACTTGCACGCCCTCTTCGGCGTGACGATTGCTTTATTTTGGGGGAAGTGATCATGAAGGCGTGGATACTATCGGGCCTAACCTTACTAGGCGGCACGTTTGTTCCTTCAGCAAACGCTCAGCAATTTGCTGGCGACACCAATTACGCTGAACCCATCGATTCGGAACCACAGATCGCTCAAGCCGATTTCGTCCCTCCGGCGATGCGGCCTCGTGTTCGCCATTCAAACGACATCCACTATTCGGGTCCCGGATACGAACTGCCGGATTTCGAATCAACGTCGCCACCCGTGCAAGCGGCTTCCTATCAAAGCGACGCCCCGATATTTGAGTCGTCATCGCCGAATCCCGCCGACTTTCCTCACGAATCGTCATTTCCTCACGAATCGTCATTTCCTCACGAATCGTCATTTCCTCACGAATCATCGCTCTTCGACGAAGGCCAAACTTTCTACGAAGGCCCAACGACCACGAGTTTCCCCGATCCGATTACCTGTGGCTGCGAAGGCCCATGTTCAGGGGAATGCGAGCACAGCGACGAATCCAGTGGCGTGTTTGAAAAACTGCATTCGCGCATAGGATCCCGATCCATCGATGATCCTTGGTTGTTCTTAGGCAATTACTGCGGCTATTCTGCGGGCGGTTGGGCACAGCTCGGCTATCACTCCAAAGCCCTACCATCGTTCAACAGTCGGCCGCACGATTTCCAACTACAACAAGCATGGCTGTACTTTGAAAAAGAAGCCAACGTCTCGGACGGCTTTGGCGTCGGAGGACGCATCGATTACGTCTATGGAACCGACGCCCCCGACACTCAAGCGTTCGGAATTGACAACAATCACTGGGACAACAGCTGGGACCACGGCCCCGACTACGGCAATGCGATTCCGCAGCTCTACCTTGAAGCCGGCTATGGCGATTGGATGGTCAAGATGGGCCATTTCTTTACCACGATTGGCTATGAAGTTGTCGCTGCTCCGGACAATTTTTTCTACAGTCATGCTTACACGATGTACAACAGCGAGCCGTTCACGCATACAGGAGTCTTAGCAACCTATTCCGGGTTCTCGCATGCCGAAGTATTCGGTGGCTATGTGATGGGTTGGGACAGCGGATTTGAAGACAACGGAGACGCGTTCCTAGGAGGCATGACGATCGATCTAACGCGTGACATCAAGGTCACTTCGTCAACGTCCGGCGGCGTCTTTGCCAAAAGCAGAGATGGCCAACAGGAAAAAGGAATCATGCATAGCGTCGTTACAGACGTGGCGTTGACCAGCAAAATGCACTACATCGTCCAAGGCGACCTGCTCGATACCGAGAATGCTAGTGGTGCGACCGTTCGCGACACTATCGGCATCAATCAATACTTGATTCGCACGCTCGGCGAACAACTCGCCATCGGAGCCCGTTTCGAATGGTGGCAAAACACAGCCGATAGCCAAGGTTACTACGGCAATGCTCAGAACTTGGCCAATCTGCCGGCCGGTTACGATTTAAACGACGCGGATTTTGATCATTACGCGTTAACGCTTGGGCTAAATTATCGACCGCATGCCAACGTGATCATCCGTCCTGAGATTCGTTGGGACACAGTGTTTGGTGGCACCGAAGCCATCGCAGCAACCGATTCGATTGCACTGCAAGACAACGACAAGAACCAAACCACGTTCGGTATCGATTCGATCTTCACGTTCTAAGCAGGCAGTGCGGTATATACCGGTGAAACGCCGATCCTTTTGTAAGCCAACGGCGTGAGGACAACCGTCCTCTCCGCTTCGACGCTAACGGTTCGGAGAACCGTGCGACATTGTCGCCCAGCTTTCCAAGCTGGTAGCGTCAAACCGAACGATCAATCGAACGAGAACGGGCGACGCGAGCACAACCTTCCTCTTCGCTGCGACGCTGACGGTTCGGAGAACAGCGCGACATTGTCGCCCCGCTTTCCAAGCGGGTAATGCTACGAGTAATCGTCCATCGGCGGGCAACTGCAGACGAGGTTGCGGTCGCCGTAGGCACTGTCGATCCGGCCCACGATTGGCCAGAACTTAGCGTCTCGCAACCACGCCATCGGCCACGCCGCTTGCTCTCGCGTATAGGGATGCTGCCAATCGTCGCTGCCGATCGCTTCCATCGTGTGCGGCGCGTGCTTCAGCGGGTTATCGTCCGCGTCCATCTTGCCGTCTTCGATGCTTTGAATTTCGGCACGAATCGAAATCAGGGCGTCACAGAATCGATCGAGCTCATCTTTGCTCTCGCTCTCCGTTGGCTCAATCATCAACGTACCAGGCACGGGGAAAGACATCGTCGGACTGTGGAATCCGTAATCCATTAAACGCTTGGCGATGTCGTCGATTTTTACGCCTGCGGACTTTTCAAACTTGCGACAATCTACGATGAATTCGTGTGCAACGAAGCCATCGGTATCGGTGTACAAGATGTCGTAGTGCTCACTCAAACGCTTGGCCATGTAGTTGGCGTTCAGAATCGCGACTTGCGTTGCCTGTTTCAATCCCGACGCCCCCATCAATGCGATATACACGTAGCTGATCGTCAAAATACTGGGGCTGCCATAGGGTGCTGCCGAGACCGGTCCAATCGCGAATTCACCGGCGGTATCAGGACGCTCTACAGGATGTTCCGGCAAGAACGGGGCGAGCTGCGAAGCCACACCGATCGGTCCCATTCCGGGGCCACCACCGCCGTGAGGAATGCAGAACGTTTTGTGCAGGTTCAAGTGACAAACGTCCGCGCCAATTTTCCCAGGACTGGTCAGCCCGACTTGGGCGTTCATGTTCGCACCATCCATGTAAACCTGACCACCATGTTCGTGAACCAAGTCACAAACGCGTCGCACGGTGCTTTCGTAAACGCCGTGGGTCGACGGATAGGTGATCATCAGGCACGACAGCTTGTCACTGTGCTGGACCGCTTTCGCGTTCAGATCATCCATGTCGATATCGCCGCGTTCGTTGCACTTGATCGGCACGACTTTCATCCCCGCCATCACGGCGGATGCGGGATTGGTTCCGTGCGCAGACGTCGGAATCAAACAAACATTGCGTTCATTTTTTTGTCCCGCCTTGGCGGCTTGATGCTCATGGTAGGCGCGAATCACAAGCAGACCTGCGTACTCGCCTTGTGCCCCGGCATTGGGCTGCAAGCTGACCGCCGCAAAACCCGTCACGCTGCACAACCAAGCTTCCAATTCTCGGAACATATGAGTGTAGCCACGCCACTGTGTATCGGGCGAGAACGGATGAATCTCGGCAAACTCGGGCCAAGTCACCGGGATCATTTCGCTCGTCCCGTTCAATTTCATCGTGCACGAACCAAGCGGAATCATGCTGTGAGCGAGCGACAAATCGCGGCTCATCAACTTGAAAATGTACCGCAACATCTTGGTTTCACTGCGATACGTGTGGAACACAGGGTGAGTCAAGAAATCGCTGGTGCGGGCAAATCCCGTTAGATCGCATAGACCTTCGGCTTCCGCCTCGGCGAGTAATTCGTCGATATCGAAACCGGTGTAATGTCCAAAATTGAACGCAGCCAAAAGATCCGCAACCAATCCGCGGTCGCTGGTTTCATCGAGGGTGACTCCAAGTGAACCGTCATCGTATTCACGCAAGTTGATTTGGCGTTCGCGTGCCGCATCGGCAACCTGGCGCGCGGCATGCGTGCGTCCTTTGCCCAAGCGAATTCGAATCGTGTCAAAGACGGGACCGTCATGAGTCGCCTTGTGACCGAGTCGCTCGAGTCCCTTGGCGAGTGCGGCGGGGAACCCTTGCACTCGGCGGGCGATAATGGTCAATCCTTCGGGGCCGTGATAGACCGCGTAAAACGAATTGATGATCGCAAGTAACGCTTGAGCCGTGCAAATATTGCTGGTCGCCTTGTCACGGCGAATATGTTGCTCGCGAGTTTGAATCGCCATGCGAAGGGCGCGGTTGCCATGGCTGTCTTTGGAAACGCCGATGATCCGGCCGGGCAGTTTGCGGGCATACTCGTCGCGGGTCGAAATGTACGCAGCGTGCGGTCCGCCTAATCCCATCGGAACTCCGAATCGCTGAGCGCTGCCGATGCAAATGTCGGCTCCCCATTGGCCTGGAGGAGTGATCAGCGTAAGGGCCAACAAATCCGCAGCGGCGACCGTCAAACACTTGTGGCTCT
>CAXBHV010000190.1:0-8518 GCA_963974855.1 uncultured Rhodopirellula sp.
GCTGCCCAATCCGTAGCTAACCCAGCTGCCTAGCGACGGACGCCCGCTCAAGATCGAGCAGGTGTTCATCTGGCAAACACCCGCCGAATGATTGATGCCGTTGGCCCAGCATGATCGAATCACGGCGATGTCGTCGATACATTTGGCCGTTTCAGGCAACCAGTCCGAAACCCAGGTTCCCGATTCGCCGTGTTGTTTCCATTTGCGTTTGGTGGGGAGCAGTGGCGATCGCATCTCGCCCATCGCCGTGACCACTTCTCCAAAGCTGGCCGGGATCGGTTTGCCCGCTAATTTTTGCAGTAACGGTTTGGGATCAAAAAGATCCAGATGACTCGGCCCACCCTCCATAAACAGAAAGATGACTCGCTTCGCCGTCGGTGCGAAATGAGGCGGCTTTGCGGCGAGTGGATTCAAGTTGATCTTGGATGCGTCCGCACGGTCAGCGATACTTGCCGCCGCAGGTCCCGCAGTCGCATCGGACATCATCCCTGCTAATGCAAGGGCCCCAAAACCAGCACCACTTCGCGTTAGAAATTCACGACGACTCGATGGAAGTGCGTAGTGCGGCAAATCGATGGTCGCGAGACGATTGTTTGGTTTATGGATGGACATGACTTTCCTAATGCACGACGGGGATAGAGTGTCGTAATCGGTGGGAGAAAGATGGGATGTAGAGACGTTTTTACCGCGGAGTAATCAACGGCTAATGGACGTAAAGGAACTCGTTGGAATTGAGCAACGCGTGACAAAAATCGACCAATGCTGCTTCGGACGCCGACAGGGCAATGATCGAGTCACCTTGTGCCGAAATCGACAACCGATCGTTGGCACTGTTTTGCATCACACCTGGATCAAGTTCGAATTGCCAATGACCGATTGTGTCGCTGACGGATCGCTCGACCGTGTACAGAATCTCATCAACGTCCAATGCACGGCCAACCAGTCGGATATCGTCCACCAAGCCGTCAAAGGTTTGTGCGTTGCGACCGCTCACACCGCCAATCGTGAACGGCACTTTATTAGAGAAATTTCCGGCCATGTTGTGCTCGATCACAGCGGGCAGCAAGGGTTCATCATCGTTGGACAGATCTTTTAAGAAAAACGTCACACTGCCCGGTTTGCCGTCTTTGGCAGTTTGAAAACTTGCCGAAGCGTAATAGGGCGTATTCATTTCGATGTGGTGATAGCCGCTTCGCCATATTTACCGCTGCCGAGTTCACCGAACATTTGCAGCACCAAGGTTTGGGGTTTGCGACGTGATCCCATTCCAGTAACGCCGAAACGCCATCCTGGTCCGCCCTTATCGCCGTCCCATTTGCCCACGATCGTGCGAACGGTTCCGGTGTTGGCAATCGATCGCAACTGAAAGAACGTCTCGATCGTAAAGTCACCGACATTCATCACATCATCATGGGTGACCGCCAACTTCAGTGACGGATCGTCGACCATAAAACGAACCGCTTGTCCGTCTCGGTAGGGCAACTTGGATGTCTCTATTTTGCCTTCGTCTCGGTCATTACGTTTGCTTTGCAATTGTTGGGTCTGAGCATCAATAAACGCTAGCGCTTGGCGTCGTTCATCGACCGACGGTTCGCGGCCATAAACTCGCTGCCACGCCAATGCGATTTGAGCACTGACATCACTTGTCGTCGCGGACAGATGCGATGCCATTTTTCGAGCATGTCCAAGCACTCGATCGCTATTGATCATCATCAACGATTGGACCGCGGTCGTCGTCGTGTTTCGCGACGAGTTGCTCGAGAAAAACATCGGCAAGTCAAAACTGCTCAGCAATTCATCGGGCGAGTTCCGCATGCTGCGGACAAAAATACTGCGATAGGGCGAATCGCCAAGCACGGCACCACCACCGCTGCGATCTTTTAGAGCACCTGTGACGGTCAACAACGCATCGCGGACCTGTTCCGCTTGTAAACGCTGAGTGTCGCGTCGCCAATAATATTCATTTCCCGGATCGATCGTGTGACAGGCGTCAAAGTCAGGATGCTCGGTGGATTGGCGATAGGTGGCCGAGAGCAAAATCATTCGGTGTAGCGATTTGAGACTCCAACCGTTTTCGACAAACGTGGCTGTCATCCAGTCGAGCAATTGTGGATGCGTGGGCGGTTTGCCGAGCTTGCCAAAGTCGCTGGTGTTTTCGGCTAGCCCGCGACCAAAGTGACTTTGCCAAACACGGTTTGTGATCACGCGAGTGGACAAGGGGTTCGACGGATCGGTTAACCACAGGGCAAGTGCCGTGCGTCGCCCGGTGGTCGGTGCGGTGGTGACAACGGAACCGTGATCGATCTCCGCTGCGGATTCTTGCATGATCGTGGGGAATCCGGGCTCGATCGGTTCGTCCGCTCGTTTGGGGAGTACCGTCGGTGGGGCGATCGCACCATTGTCGGTTGCGCCCATGGCGGTGGGCAACGGCTTCGGTTTCAACGTGTCGTGTGCTTTGAGTTGACGGCGAAGTTCGACCAGACGATCCTTGTCCGCCGCTTTGATGACGTTGTTTAGCCGGTCGTACTCGGCTTGAATTTGGCGGTCCACCAAATAGACCATCGGCTCCTCTGCGGGCGTGCGATCCGCCGGCGATTTACGGGCAATCGCTTGAATGTCCTCGGGAAAACGGTCGATCGCTTGATTCATGACTTTGTCGCGATACGGTTGTTCAATCTTGTCGATTTGGTCACGAATCGACTGGGTCGCGGATTCCCAAATCTTTAGCTCCGCTTCGTACGTCTGGATCTCTTGATCACTGGCCAGCGTCATCTCTTTGGGCATGATTGGTGCAAAGAACGCTTGCAAGCGAAAGTAATCCTTTTGTAACAGCGGGTCGAATTTATGGTTGTGACATTTGGCACACTGCAGTCCCAATCCCATAAAAACGTCCGCAGTTGTGTCGGTCAGATCTTCCTGGATCGTTTTCCATTGCCCCGGTGCATCGCGAATATTCCACTCGTAAACCCAGTGCCGAAGATAACCGAGGGCCACACGAGCATCGACGTCGTGGGGAAACATTTCATCCGCCGCGATTTGTTCTTGCGTGAATCGGTCGTACGGCTTATCGTCGTTAAACGACTGGATCACGTAATCGCGATAACGCCACGCGGAGGGCCGAAAACCGTCGGCGCGGTAGCCGTCGGAATCAGCGTAGCGAACCAAGTCCAACCATTGCCGTGCCGCATGTTCGCCATAACCTTTTGAATCCAGCAGCGAATCGACCAATCGCTCATATGCCTCAGGTGCCGTGTCGTTGACAAACGCAGCGACTTGTTCGGGCGTCGGCGGCAACCCGATGATGTCAAAGTACAGTCGGCGGACTAGTGCATGGCGATCCGCTTCGGGAGCCGGGGTGAGTCCACGTGATTGCAGTTGGGCATAGACGAAATGATCAATCTCGTTGCGTCCCCATCCCTCGCCACTCGTCTTGGGAATCGCGGGTTTCACTACTGGTTGAAACGCCCACCAATTTCGATCCTCTTCGCTGAACAATTCACGAGGCTCACGGAGGACCGCATCGGGATTGCTGCCGGGCCACGGTGCTCCCATCGCAACCCAACGCTCCAGTACGGCGATTTGTTTGTCTTCGAGTTGGCCCGCCGGTGGCATTTCGAACGATTCGTAGCGGACCGCTTCGATTAACAAACTTTCGTCTGGTTTGCCCGGAACCAACGACGCGCCCGATTCGCCACCAAGCAACATGTGGCCCAGCGAATCGAGCCGCAGATCGCCTTTCTGCTTTTCCGCGTTATGACAACCAAAGCATTTTTCAGCCAACAGCGGCCGCACTTCGGTTTCGAAAAAGTGCAGCTGCGATTTTGTGATCGGCTCATCGGCCACTGCCAACGGACACACGATCAACGTCGACAGAACTAGCAGTCTTAGCGACCAAATGTATTGGGTGCGACACATAGGTGGGATAGTGTTGAGATGGGGAGAAGGGAAAGTTATCGCGTCGGAGGGAGACCGCCGATAAAGACGGGGTCGATTCGGTTTTCGTCGTCTTGGACGTCTTGGAAGAACAGGCCGCTGACTTCGTCGCCGGCGGCGTAGCCGAGATCGCTGAGGTCGATGCCTACCGCGATCGCTTTGGCTCGTACCGAGTGAACGGTGCCGCCGCCGTGAGGCAAGCGGTTGAGCATGCCGAGCGATGTCGGGGTTTCATTAAATCGATACAGTCGAAATGGAGTTAGGAACTTGGACTCGGGCGAGGAGAGGTCGATGTCGTACGACTCGATCGTGTGAGAGTGAAGGCCTTCGGTAAATTGCAGTGGGCTGACGTGAAACGCATCCCCTTTTTCGGGATGGATGATCACTTGCAATTCAAAGAAGACCACATCGGGGCCGGCTGAATTGACAACCGGTTGTTGGAATCGAATGGCGAACCCAGGAGTGCTGGAGGCCGCATTTGTCTCGTCGCCGAGAATGGGGGCCTCGGTCAGCGGAGTAAAACTACCGCCAGGGTTGATCAGACCGCTACACAGGTGGCGGTCGCGGTCGGCGTAACGCGATCGAGGAAGTTCGCTGTGAGTTGAGTCGATCGGATCTCGCTGTTGTTCAGATGTGATGAGGTTTGCATCCGAGCCACCGCGAAAATGAATCACGTCGATACCAATCAACTCATCGACTTGGTACTCGTAATCAATGCCACCACGTTGGACGAAAACCGATTCCAATTCGCTGGCATTTCCCTGGGCGTCTTGGCTCGCGTGAAAGCGGATGATGCGATCGGGGATTTGACTGCGATAGGCCGCTTCGTCAAACGGGATTTCCAAAACGTCGACGCGATCGCCCGTCAACAATTGACGTGCTTGTCCTCGCCGCAAGTTAATTCGTTCCGCCGCTAATGTCGGTCTCGCCTCGTTGGCGTGTTGTTTGGCAAATAGATCGGCTTCGCCTTCGACGACTTGGACTTTGGTTTCGCCCATTTGGTCCACGTTCACAACGAACCGGGTGCCAAGATCGACGACGTTACCAAGCGGTGTGTCGACGCGGAATCCTTCGGCTCCCTCCGGAGCATGCACCGAACAACTGCCGCTGGCCAATTCCAATCGTGCATCGTCTGTGACGACAAATACAGCCGGGGCTTCGATGATGGTGGTGGCGCCGGCGGGGAACCGTAGTTCTACCATCCCGCTGGATAAAGCAAATTCGTGACCCATCGGAACGAAGCTGCCGATCGAGGGAGTCGCTTCGCCATAAAACTTGGTTCCCAAAGCTTGCGTCAATTGAACGTGTGAATGATTGCCCATCGTCGGCGGCAATGAATCTTCGTCGTGTTCGGCAAGCGGAGATGAATCGGACGAGTTCCGAGACGTCGCGACGAGAACGACGCCGACGCACAACGCGATCGCAACCGCCAGCGACGCCCACCATTGCCAGCGTGCTCGAGCGGCCATTGAATCGATGTTGTCTGGATCGCTCGTGACTTCGTTGGGTGCCGCCCGCATCGAATCCGCAAGCTTCAGTAGCTCGTTGGCATTGGGGGGCAGATCGTCAGCGGATTGGTGGAGTCGATGGAGGTCAAAGTGCAAGTCAAGGTACTCGAGGTACTGCTCTCGTGCCGCCGGATCGGACCTGAGAATCTCTTGCAGCAGTATATGTCGATCCGCGTCGATCGTTTGATTCAGCAGTTCGTCGAGTAAAACGAGCAGTTCGTCATGCGATTGGTTCATGTTGCTGCCCCTTGTTGGGCGAGTCGTCGTTTGACGCAGTTCAGCAGTTTGCGTCGTGTCAGACTGATGCGGTTGTACAACGTTTGCACCGACAACTCACTCGCTTCGGCAAACTCTTTTACGGTAGTGTCGCCACGATACATCAGTTCAATCAGTTCACGCTCGACCGATTTAATGCCTTGCAGACAACGCCGCAGCGCTTCCAGGCGAAGATCAGGTTTCGAAGAGGATGCTCCTCTGGTTTCCGCCAGCTTGTCGATCAAGTCGACATCAAACTGCAAACGATCTCGATGTGCCGAGCGGATGAAATTTTTGACTTCGTAATGTGCGATTGTGCACGCCCACGGCAGGAAGGAGCGCGACGGATCGTAATCGGAAAATTTTTTCCAGAGCAACAAGCTACTTCGCTGAAAGACGTCCTCGGCGTCGGCCTTGTGCGGCAATAACGCGTAGATGTATCCAAACAAACGGTCGCGATCTCGCGAAAAGTGTTCGAGAAAGTGTTCGTAATCGGCATCTTGACGGGATTCAGGGGGCATGTCCGTGCCGTGGGTTGGGTTCGACGAAAGAGTGTCCAGCGGTTTGTACGCTTGCCACTATAAATAGCTCGTCCGCAGACCTGGGCGGCTTACCGAAAAAAATAGACGCCAGAACACGTTTGCCGTGAAATTTGATGTGCAATTGAAAAAACGGCCCCATGTCTGGCACAGACATGGGGCCGTTTTCGATGTTCTAACCGAACCGTTGATGCAAGCGTTTTGTGACGAATGCGTCGGATGGATTTCGGCAGGTGTATTAAGCAGCGTTTGCGA
Source organism: uncultured Rhodopirellula sp. (assembly GCA_963974855.1). GTDB lineage: Bacteria > Planctomycetota > Planctomycetia > Pirellulales > Pirellulaceae > Novipirellula. The sequence goes on from CAXBHV010000190.1 coordinate 6,491, forward strand.
TCAAACTTTTTCGGGGGCAACTCGGATTGAGTCTTCTCGTTTCAGATCGGGTTCCTCGGAATTGGTTTCCTTTAATTCCGGGTGATCTTCGAGGTATTTCGCCATTTCATCTTGATCGGCGACCGCACCTGTTTTTTCGCCGCATCCAACAAGCGAGACGAGGCAGCAGGTGGTAACCAGAATCAATGAAATTGAACGCAACGCAGCGATCGCGTTTGGCAAGGATCGTAAAGATTTCACGTCAGGGGGCTCTATGTAATTGCGAAAATAGGAAGGGAGGTCAGATAGTCTCCGCACAATGATTGTGCAGAGAGAATGTTTTCAAGACGCTACGCCGGATATTGAGTTCGTCCGACTTAGAATTCGCCGTCGATCGTTTCTTTCGCGCCGCGTGTGCCCAGCGATCCCCACAAACCGAACGGCGATTTTGATCCCGGTCGTGACAGCGAGCTGCCTTGGAATACTTGTTCCGCATTCTGGTTGCCCGACTCGATCGAATCCGTGACAAACTTGACCGCCCCGTCGGTCAACAGCACGTGGCATCCACCTTGATGACGGCTGCCCGCCGGAGCAATTGCCGAATTACCGTGGTAAGTATTGTTGTTGGCGATGCAGAATTCGCTGTTAGGAGGCCGGATCGTATTGAATTGTCCGTATAGCGGTCGGCCGGCAGCCCACTTGTATCCACGGCGTTGTTCGGAGTTGCCAACGGTGATGCCCGATCCCCAGAATTGAGGCCGCGTGCTATCGATCAGTGATTGGCAGGATACCGCGTTGTTGACAAGGCGAAGTTGTTGTCCCGTGCCTGAATCCGATCCACTTGCTGTGGTTTGCTTGGCTTCGGTGCGAATATCAGCATCGCCCAAGTCGGTCGCAATTTCGCCCATGCAAACGGTGTTGGCTAAGCCGTCCAACACATCGCGAAACGCTGTGGGCTGCCGCGTTGTGAACACGCCGCGGCATGATCCTCGCGCTAATTCACCTAGGTTCGATGGGTTGACTCGATTGCCGTCGTCCCGAGCATAACCCCAGTTGCTCAGATAGCACGAGTCGCCGCTGCAGGCGACATAGTTGGTGCGTCCCGCCGAAGGCAATCCGACTCCGGGATCACTGGGGCAGCGAAGCCCAGGGACTTCGGTCAGCCATGGTTCATAGCGAGACGCAGCGTGATGGCTGATCTGCATCAATGGATTCCCGCCCATTGATTGCCAACTATTCCCGGTTACCGGATCACGCAATGGGTTCGAAATCTGTTCCCACAACGCCTGCTGTTCCATAAATGGAAGCAGCCCCACCAGGATGCTGAGTTCTTGGCGGTTGTGACCTGTCGGAGCTAGGAGTCCAGCGGCATCGGGGCCACCGACGGCTTGGTTTGTTCCACCCATCAATTCGGGCAATTTGTTATAAGCCGAATGATAATTGTGTAGCGAAAGGCCGAGCTGTTTAAAGTTGTTGCTACAGCTCATCCGACGTGCGGCTTCACGAGCTGCTTGAACCGCTGGCAACAAGAGTCCAACGAGGACTCCGATAATCGCGATGACTACGAGTAGCTCCACAAGGGTGAAGCCTGACCGGACATTTCGTTTCATAAGAAGACCTGAAAAAAGAGGGACGAAAAAGCAAAACGAGCTAGGGGCAATTCGGAGCGAGTGGTTGCACTCCGATCGGGCAGCGAAAATATGCAAAAAAGTGAGAGTGATTTGAAGCCCCTAGAAAATGGATAACGCTATAGACTTCTTGTACAGAAAATTCTGGACTTACCGATGAAAATGAAAAAAAGGTGCGAAAGGAGATGCTGCCTCCTTGGGCGTATCACAATAGTGGTGTGCCGAAGTCAATAGAGTGCAGCCTTTGCAAGGTCTCTCTCACCCTCGCAGTCGCTGAAGGCCCTCGCAGTCACTGAAGGCTCTGCTCGACCTCTTTCTAGCTGCGGAGACTGCTGACGCAGTTCAACCATCTCCTGCGTTGAGGTCGTGCGGCTTTTAAGTTGAGTGGTAGCAACCACTTGCTTCACCCTCCCAACGAAGT
>CAXBHV010000191.1:0-8483 GCA_963974855.1 uncultured Rhodopirellula sp.
TGCATCGTCAAAGTCGTCGAGCGTCATCGACTTGTTCAAGCTCGCCAGAACCTCAGGGTGACACGTCTCCAATCCTATGGCAATCTCCAATTGCGCTGGTGCGACAAGATCACGGAAACGCAGCACATCGTCGCCACAGAACCGCGGATGATTTTCGACAATCACCGTATCGAACTCGCGAACGAGTGCTGCGATTTCAGCATGGTCCTCGCGAGGAATCGCCCTCCGGTCAAAGAAGTTGCCGCTGTTGTAAAGTTTACTTGGCGATTGGCATTGCACTCGGGTTCGACCAACGCCGCATAGGCGCGGCGGGCGTCCACCTGGTTGCGAAGGGGTCTCGCCGCAATGATCTGATCGGCGGTAGACCGGGGAAAGGGCTCACGCATGAAGCTGCGTGAATTCGCGACGATAATCCGCCTCCGATCCAGGAAACAAATCGGCGTAACGGTCTTTTGAGGAAACGCCGTGCTGGAATCGTCGTTTTGGAAAGACTGGCATTTCCAATCCCGTCACCGCCTTGATGCCACGACCCACGATTTCACCTTTCAGTGAATACAGTTTTTCGTGATCCCAATCGGTTAGTTCGATAAACGGAATTCCTTCAGCAACATCGATCACGCTGGGCAATGCGTAGGGGCTGAATCCGCAAAATCCAAGTTTTCTCGCCGGAGCCCAGGATCGAACATGACCACGGCTTTGGCCACCCGAGTACGTTTGCGAGTGTTTGACCGCATCGACGCCCCAACCTTCTTGGTAAAGCATCAAGTTGTTCAGCACGCTGACGATCGTCAGTTCGGGATTCTCTTCGATCGGATAGTCTTTCAGGTTTTCGTCGCCGCCATCGCCATCGACGAGGTATCGCCAATCGGGATAGCGAGCTCGAATGCCTTCGCAGAGCGCCAGTCCGACGGTGGCTGCTTGGACATCTAGCGGTTTGTAGTCTTCGATCGTTGCAATCGCGCTTCGGTAATTGATGGCCGAGACCGGTACATCAATCGTTTCCAAGAATAATTGCAAATCGAGTTGTTTCAAAAAATCAACCGCTTGTTTTGCATCGTCCCCTTCGCCATCGACCGATAACGTGAACGCCTTCAACCGGCTCGGCGATTGTCCGCGGCGAAGTAGTAAATCATACAGCACCAAAAAAACCGACCCGCTATCGATGCCACCTGAGAACATCACGCCAATCGGTTCATCGGGTCCGATGTGATCAAGCCACTGATCGCACGACTTGGCCAGTTGGCCGATATAGGCTTTGCCGATTTCGTCCAAGTCCGCCGGCAATCGATTTCGCTCGGGGGTCAGAAAGCGATGGTGAGCAGGACTTGGGTCGGGACATCCGATCAATCGCAACTCCAGCACATGGTGTGCGGGGACCATGCGGGTGTACGAAGGGTGGAATTGATCCGCCAATCCTTCGCTTTCCAAAAAAGTTTGGATCTCGTCAATCCGCTCCGCTACAATCAAGCACGGCCCTTCGGTGCGTTTAGCAAGAAAGAAACGCATCGGCCGCGCCAACGTTCGAGCCATCCGAATCATCTGGCCGTCTTTATGCAGCAACGCGAATTGCCCTTCGATTTGACGCACCCTATCGGGATCTCCGCTGGCAACGGCCTCGATTGCCTCGGCCGTCGTCATATTCAGAATTTGATTCGCGTCGGGATCGAGTAAATTGACAAGACGCTCGACATATTGGTGGTTCATCAGATTGTCCGACAATAAGCGGGGAACGGACTTTTCGACCCGAGGGCATATTGGGCAGATCCGTGGTGGGCAGATCAATGCACGCTGGGTCGCAGAAGAAGGGGATTTCAGACGGTTTCGATGATATCAGTAACCCCACCTCGTGCAATCCCGGCGTCAATCCAAACGCACCTCAAAATCAAATGAATTCAAACCCAGCGTATCCCCCCGACGTTCGAACTCGCACCTTCCGCGTCGCGATCGGGCTACTGCTTGCCGCGATATTGTTTCGCTGGCTTGGAGAGAGTTTCCAGTCGATCGCGTTGGCGATTTTCCTGGTAACATGTTTCGCTGTAGCGGTACGACTGGGGATCCAAGCGAGCGTTGACGTTTTAAATCGAACTTGTCGCTATTGCCGTGAATCACTCGCGGCGTCCACGGTCCCCACCAACGCTCCGCAGACCATTGATCGCGAATCCGAGATGCTGCGGGCGAAGCTCGATGCGATTCGCTTAGAAGAGACTGCCATCGCGAAACAAAGGGCATCACACCAGTGCTCTGCCGAAGATCTCATTCGTGCCGAGTCACTACGACTACTCGCTGAAATCGAGCTCCTTCGACACGAATCGATGCCGAAGACATGGGCGGAAACTTGCCGGTTTCAGCCTGCTTTTCGCAGCTCCGGCAGTACGTCTCTAAACGCATCAATCTTGGATTGCCAGAATTCAGATTCGTAGGCGTACCACTTGTGGCACCCAAACGGCAACGCCTCGTTGTTCTCACGGTACAAGCGTGAAGGGTTCACTTCAAAGGAAAACTTGCTTGCGATTTCGTAGTCGGCTACCGAGAACCAAGGAAATCGGTCTTCCGCCATCACGGACCAGAACAGATCTTCGTTTGCGATGCACCCATTGAATCGGGAATGGAACGTGTTCGTCCAAATCCCCTGCTCTGCTAGCAGAACCAGATGTCGGTACTTAAAACGATGATGTTTACGCCACTCTTCGTAGACGTCGCCAAAAGGGCGGATCAAGCGAAGTGTTCGGAGCACCTTTCTCGCGCTTGATATTTTCCGCAACGAGAATCCTGAATTGCCTCCCGAGAGTGGATTGGCATTGGGCTTGGCATGATCATAGCCCTCGAACAAGGGAGCACCGATGAAGTCCCAGCCCTGATCGCACCACTGAAGCAACTCGTCGTGAAAGACAAAGGCATCTAATTCATAGGTGAGCAAATACTCATAGTCTTTATAGAAGTCATACAGAAACCGACTAATCTTCAGTCGATTGTAGGCACGGACATCGGATAACCAGACAGGGTCGATCCCATCCACCTTGATCCCAGGTGCAATCCTCCGATACTCGCTCGTATCCATGCCCCGTGGGCACATCAGCCGGATGTCATGCTCGCCAAGGATGTTCCAGCACTGACGAAGTGAGATCTCTTCGAGAGCATTTAAATTTGCCGAATGTGCAAAAACAACAACTACAACTTTTCGCAAGCGACTGACCTTTATTCACGCTGTTGACGAAATCCAGGTGACTGATCACCAGGTCAACCATTTGAAGTTGTGAACTAACGCTGCTGATGCAAGTCAATTCGATAAAAACGATTAGGGAATCAGTTCGAGTGCAAACGAGTCGAACACATGAGGACATGTTCGGCGTTTTCGTTTTTTCAATCGATAATCTTTGCGTATGAAGAACCCGAACACGCGTCCGACAAGCAATCCAAACCACAACTGAAATGCAAGCTTCAGGCCAACGGTGGGAAAGATTTGTTCACAGTTATCAAACTCGAACGATTCGCCACACTGCCTTCGTGCTCGAAAGATCACGCTTTTCCCAGATGGAGTCGTCCGGAACGCGGAAGCGTAAATTAACATTTTTAGACCGGGAAGTTTTAGACGATTTTCCGATGGTCCGACAAAACTCTTAGAATATGAATTGTTCATCAACGCTGCGCGATCGTTCGGGTCGGGCAGCATTCGAGAGAGGTAGCGAACGTTCTTCAAAATAGGCGAAATGCATTTCTCGCGTTCGCCATCATTGCAAAATCGAATCAGCGGCGAGGGGTGAAAAAGAACCGAGGCTTTTTCGTTCTTCTTCAAGCAGTTCAAAATCCACGTGACATGTGGGAAGTAGCTCGAGCTGTATTCATAGGCGACGCCATAATCCTTTCGGATGTACGTCATATTGTAGGCCGCTGAAGAGATCAGGCTGCCGCAATAAAATGCATGCGAAGAAAGGAACTCGCCCGCCGTGTGAAGCGTTTGTTCGGTCACGTGCGTTTGGTCAGACGTCGAATCGGGAAATTCGTTGACGTTGTAAACAATCGCCATCAAATCACGCTGCTGATGTATCGATTGCAGAAGCCGGTTCACGGCATCGGGCATCGGAACGTCATCGTCGCCCATCACCCATACCCAATCAGTGGTTGCACTTTCAAAACAGTAAAACAGGTTGCCGTGGGCTCCACGGTTGAACGCGTGTCGCACGATCGTCACATCGGAAAAATTGTGCTGTTCCAAAATCGGCTTGGCGATCCCCTCCGCTGGGATGGGGCTGGCGTTATCGGCGATGATCAACTTGCAGACGGCGGTGAGCTGTGGCACCAGTGCTTCCAAACAACGCCGCAACTGTTCCGGACGATTAAAGGTGGGGACTGCAATCGTCAGAACGGGCTCTGTCATCGGTTTCGATTCCTAATTTTCGACGAAAGTTGCCTCCATCTCCGAGAATGGAGCGAAAATGCGGCGTCTCTGCACGTCGCAAAACAGTTCATACCGAATGAAATGACCGCGAAGCTAGAGTGATTTGGCGAAGTTCAACCGGGGCAATGTAGTTCGGCGAGGGAGCAATGGGGCTCAGCGTTGGCATGAACGTCGAATCGAAAATTGCTTAGAGCGAAGATTGCCCAGGACACTGTCTGCTAGTTTCGATTCAGCCAATCGCTCGATTCAGCCAAACGCCCCATTCAGCCAAGTAAGGAGAGTCGGCGGAAATTTTTAGCCAAAATTCTTAGCAGTCTACGAAGTTCGCACGAAACCTTTGACGATTGCAGGCGTTTTTAGATGGTGGCTGACGTAGAACGCTACGCGTTTACTGAAAATCAAAACCGAAGCTGGGTGTTCTACGCCGGACCCAACGAAGTCAGTTTTGCGGAATCCCGAATCGTATCATGCTCTTAAGGAAAGCCTTGTCTTGAAGAAAGCCATGACTTGAAGAAAGCCATGTCGAATGGTTGAGAACAACCATGGCTGCAATGGGCAACGATTGTCGGCGCGGCGTACTCGCAGGCGTCCTTAAAAAAGGGTCAGCACCACCATCAGGCTTGCCAAAATTGGGCATGTGCCTCACGAAACCTCTCGTTTTAAGCAGAAATCCGATGTAGAGAAAATGACTGGAATTTGCCGGTGCCGCGGTGTGATCTTGCGGCTTCGCGACGGCGACCCCGGTAACGGTCAACTGTTGGACTGGATTCGGGCTAGCGTCAGGGCAACCGAGCCTATAGACTTCTCCAAGGCTTGGTCTCCGAGGGATTTCAGAAATCTTGTCGTATTTTGACTTGCTTTCTGGCACGTCCTGCACAGAATTCGCTAGTGGGGCTTCAACGCGATTTTTATGCGTCTTTTCGCATTGAAAACTCATTGTGAACTTCCTTACTTTTATGTTCCTTTATTTCCAAATTTTGAGGGTCGATCCTATGAAGAAGAAGAGCGGAGTGGCAGGCTTCACGCTGGTAGAATTACTGGTTGTGATTGCAATTATTGGGGTCTTAGTCGGTCTATTGCTGCCTGCAGTCCAAGCCGCACGTGAAGCGGCTCGGCGAATGAGCTGCAGCAATAATTTCAAGCAACTCGGTTTGGGGCTGCACAATTACCATGCGGCCTATAACGCATTTGCAAAGGCCGGAACCGGAACACAGGTGGCTGTCGCTACGGATTCGTGGGTCGCTAGCACAACCGGTAACAACCTGCGGTTGAGCAACTTGGTCGGCTTGTTGCCGTTCGTTGAGCAGCAAGCGTTGTGGGAGCAAATCAGCAACCCTTACAACAAGAGCGGCAATGTGTTTCCTGCGATGGGGCCAACTCCCGAAAACGCCAACTACGAACCCTGGGCCACGGAAATTCCTGGACTTCGCTGCCCTAGTGATCCCGGCGTCGGTTTGCCAGCGTTAGGGCGTTCCAATTATGTCGCCTGCTTTGGGGACTCTGCCGTCGTTTCGAATACGGACGTGTACAACGTCAGCGCAACCGCTGCATTGCCCTACGTCATCACCTCAGCCAAGTCGACCGCTGCTCGTGCTGCCGCTCGTGGCGTCTTTGCCCGCGGACAACAGTTGGGGATTCGAGACATTCTCGATGGTACAGCGAACACGATCGCGATGGGTGAAATCGCCACCTATCTCGGCGACAAGGATATCCGTACGATCTCGACCACCGGCACAAACAATGTGAATACGCTACAACGCGATAATCCAAGCTGGTGCAAAGACCAAACGGGCGGAACGGCAGCTTTCATCGACCCCGCTCGACCTCGGTTCTGGTCCAGTGGAACGACGACCGCTGGTATAGGACGAGGCTATCGCTGGGCCGAAGTTTCACCTTCGTTCGGCGTCTGCACCACGATTTTGCCACCAAACCGAGAGTATTGCGGAGCGGGTAGTGATACTCGTCCGAACATCACTCCGATGTCCAGCCAACATCAAGGCGGAGTTCACGTGCTGATGGCCGACGGTGCGGTGAAATTTGTGACAGATTCCATCGAAGCCGGAGACTCTCACGCCGCCCAGGTTCACGAAACCGGAACAGCCGCGCTCAAAAACACCCCCGGATCGCAGAGTCCCTATGGTCTGTGGGGAGCACTCGGTACGCGAGCTAATAAGGAAGTCGTGTCAGAATTCTAAGGTGAGCCGCCGATTCGCTTGCACGCCTTCACTCAGCACTTCGTTGTTGCCGAAGAGGGCGTTGTTGCGGATGCGTTGCCCTCGACAAACTTGTCGGTTGCGAAATGAGGCCGCTTGACGTTGACTGTTTTAGACGTTGACTGTTTTTAACTGATACCCATTAAACTCAGGCCGAATTCGGCCTGAGTTTTTTTGTTGCCTGTTGTGGAAGCTGGCAAGCCTCTCAAGCATCGCCGACACAATCGTCGTTAGCTGGCTGGCTTAGCTGGCTGAGCGGGTTTGGCTGGTTTCATCGCAGCCGATTCGGCTTCTTCCTGAGCCTTGATCATTGCTTCGTACTCTGCCTTTGCTTTCTGGTCGGCATTCTCGGTCACATTTGAATTGCCCGACTGGCCGCCACAGCCAGCTAATACAAGCGTAAGCGAGATCCACAAGACATTCAGAAGGATTTTCATTATATTACCTAGAAGTGAAAACAGAGAATCACCTTTTGACTCTCGTAAGTTGATGTCATTTTATCAATCTAAAAGTCCACTGGGTAGTCACGTCATGACGCCGAGACACATCGTGCGGGAGTACTTGATTGCTCAATAAAATGGAATTGCCCGTTTCCAACGGGGCTTGCTTTCACTTGCGTAATTGGCACCTTGTTGTTGGCGGGATTGCCTGGCTGTGGATTGCCGGGGTGATCGGGTTCTCGGTCGGTTGCTCAGATAGCTCATCCACCAATCCGGCCCCAGAGGCGTCTATTAAGAACCCTGAGGCTTCTATTAAGAACATTGGAGAGCAATCGACAACCCAGGAGCCAGGAGAAGCGGAGAAACTGGCTTTTACGCAGCGGTTGCAACCGCAGGTAGAAGAGTTTTGTGGCAGTTGTCATGTAACACCACGTGCGGACAGTGTTGATCGGAAACGTTGGCCACGAGAGGTGTTGCAGGGATTTGAATTTCAACGCCTGTCGGGCCGCGACGCGAGGAACCCGCCCTCGGTTGAAGACGTTACGAAGTACTTTGTCTACTTGGCTCCGGAAACGCTCGAGATGCCGCGGTCGATTGTGGGGAACCCTCCCTCGCGTGTGAAATTCGAGGCGACAGCGATAAGCAAGCGGGCGGGGAAATCATCGGCCGCCCAACCACCGTGCATCAGTCAGATTAAGTGGATGGCGTTGAATGCTGACGGTCCACGGTCACTTGTCTACTGCGATCTGGGAACGGGAAGTATCTATCAGTTTCAGCCCCAGTCGGATGACGCCCCAAAACTGCTGGCGGTGTTGTATCAGCCAACTTCGTTCGAGCAAGTTGATTTGGACGGAGATGGTCGTCTCGATTTGGTTGTGGCGGATCTTGGGGAATTCTTAGCGGCAGACAGCGATCTGGGCCGCGTCGTTTGGCTGCGCAGACGCGCAAACGGCGATCAGTTCGATGAGATCGTGTTGCACGAAGGGTTGGGCCGCGTTGCGGACGTCAAGCCCGCAGATTTCGATGGTGACGGTGATATTGACATCCTGGTATCCGAATTTGGTTGGCGGACAACCGGTCGGATCTTGATGCTGGAACAAACCAGTGTTGACGAAAACGGAGTGCCAAAGTTTGACTTGAAAGTGATCGACCGTCGTCACGGAACGATTGAAACTCCCCTGGTGGACCTCAACGGTGATGGTCACCTCGACTTCGTCGCGCTGATCAGCCAAGAGCATGAAGTGGTTGAAGCCTTCATCAACGATGGGACTGGTCGTTTCTCAATCGAGACGCTTTATCGAGCGAATGACCCTACCTACGGCTCTTCTCGAATTGAGTTGGCGGATCTGGATGGTGACGGTGACGTGGATGTTGTTTATGCCAATGGTGACTCGTTTGACAGTGGTTCGAAACCGTATCACTCCGTTCAATGGC
>CAXBHV010000192.1:0-8475 GCA_963974855.1 uncultured Rhodopirellula sp.
CGACAGTCCACTGATTTGGGACTTCCATAACTACGGGGGGATCGTCGCTATTCGCGATGGCAAATGGAAAGCGGTTCGACGTGATCTGCTGAAAAAGAAACCTGGCGACTGGGAGCTCTATGACTTGGACACCGATCGCGACGAACAAAATGACGTCGCTGCGGATCATCCCGAGATCGTCAAGCGACTCGAAATCACCTATTTGGATACACGATCGATCGAGCCTGACTTCGCAAGCTAACTCGTCAAAATGCGAACTGATCTCGTGCCGACGAGATTTCATCCGCATTTCATTGTTCACTGCCCCTCACTCTTCCTACTGAATTCGCAAGACAAAGAGCACCATGACAACGCGTTTATCAAGATCGCTAGCGATCGTTGCCGTTTTGAATGTAGTCACCGCCGTGACGATCCATGGAAAAGAGGCCAAGGACGCCGTTCCGGTATTTAAGGACGGTGAAGCCCAAATCGTCGAGGAATTTAAGGATTCCGATTTTTGGATTCGACACGATCTGTGGGTGGAAACCGAATTTGATTCTGATGGCGATGGCAAACTCGATCGCATGCATGTGGATGTCACACGGCCACGACAAACCGATACGGAAGGCTTGAAATTGCCGGTGGTCTATGGGTCAAGTCCTTACTATTGCGGAGTGGGGGATTCTGACGAAAAGTATTTCTGGAACACGCGGCACGAGTTAGGAGAGGTTCCGCCGCCACGCAAACATATGCCCGAGATCGAACTAAAGATCCAGCGACCGATCATCTCAAAGCGACACGTTGAAGATTGGCTGCCTCGTGGCTACATCGTCGTCCATTCTTCGTCGCCAGGCACGGGGCTCTCCGAAGGTTGTCCGACGATCGGAGGCGACAACGAGTCGCTCGCGCCAAAGGCAGTGATCGATTGGTTGTGTGGTCGCGGTAAGGGGTACACGTCGATCGATGGCGACGAACCCGTGACGGCGTATTGGAGCACAGGCAAAGTGGGGATGACGGGAACCTCGTACAACGGCACGATCCCTCTAGCAGCGGCGACCACCGGTGTCGAAGGACTCGAAGCGATCATCCCGGTTGCTCCCAACACTTCGTACTATCACTACTACCGATCCAATGGTTTGGTACGGCATCCGGGCGGTTATCTCGGCGAAGATGTCGACTATCTGTACGATTTTATTCACAGCGGGAATGCGGCACGTCGCGAGTATTGTGATTGCGAGATTCGTGACAAAGAAATGGCAGAAGGAATGGATCGAGTCAGCGGAGATTACAACGACTTCTGGGCAAAGCGTGACTACATCCATGACCTCGGTCCGATGAAAGCGGCGCTATTGATGTCGCACGGATTCAACGATTGGAATGTCGTGCCGGAACACAGCAATCGAATCTACCAAGCTGTAAAAGCCAAAGGGGTTCCGGTTCAGACCTACTATCACCAAGACGGACACGGTGGGCCTCCGCCGATGAAGCTGATGAACCGATGGTTCACTCGGTATCTGCACGGAGTCGAGAACGATGTCGAAAAAGATCCGCGGGCTTGGATCGTGCGTGAGGATGCCAAACAAGAAAATCCAACTTCGTACGAGGACTACCCCAACCCCGCAGCGTCACCGGTAACGCTGCGACCGACCGCGGGAGCCCCAGAGCAAGGCACACTCGTTCTTAAGTCAGGCTCGGGTCAAGGAACCGAGAAGCTGGTTGATAATTTTTCATTCAGCGGGGAATCGCTTGCCCAAGCCGAGTGGACAGAGCATCGACTGATCTATGTCTCCAAAACGCTTAGCGAACCACTGCATTTGTCAGGAACAGCGAAGATCGAATTGAAATTGGCCAGCAGCAAGCCGTTTGCGAATCTGTCGGTTTGGCTTGTCTCGCTGCCATGGAACAATGACAAGAAGGCAAAGATCACTGACAACATCATCACCCGTGGCTGGGCGGACCCTCAAAATCAGCATTCGATTCGCGAGAGTGAGCCGCTTGAACCAGGTAAGTTTTATGATGTGAAATTTGATCTGCAGCCGGATGATCAAATCATTGCGAAGGGCCAGCAGATAGGGCTGATGATTTTCTCGAGTGATCGCAACGTGACACTATGGCCGACACCCGGTACCGAGTTGACGGTCGATCTCGATGCGACGCAGTTGAGTCTGCCTGTGGTCGGCGGAATCGAAGCGTTCAAGAAGTCGACTCAGAAGAAATCCGACAATGCAGATGCGGAGACTGCGGCAAAACCGGCGCATCCATGATCCTGGTTTTGTTAGTCTTCTCGCAAGTGGCGGCAAAGCATGAACACAGCGCTTAAAGATGTGATGGCGGAACTCGAGTCGCTGGGCTCTGCTCAGACGCGAAAGACCTATTTGCGTCATGGCGCTACCGAACCTCTGTTTGGCGTCAAGTTCGGCGATTTGCGGCCGCTGCAAAAACGGCATCGAGGCGATCAGGTGTTGGCGGAATCGCTAATGGAAACGGGCAACAGCGACGCGATGACATTGGCGTTGCGGATCGCGGATCCGACGCAAGTCAAATCTCGTCAAATTGATGCGTGGCTAAAGCCGTTGCAGTATTCGTTGCTGATTGGGATGGTTGCGGATTTAGCTTCACGCACTTCTTGTGCAGAAGCGAAGTGGAAGAAATGGTCCAAAAGTCCTCAGGAGCGAAGTTTGGCGGCTGGCTACACGTTACTTGCGAGTTGGTTAGTGCACGACGCTGCCAATGTGCCCGACGAGATTGTCGGCGTGGCGCTGGATCGAATTGAGTCGACGATTCATGATGTGCCCAACCAAGCAAGGCACGCGATGAATCAAGCCCTGATTTCAATCGGGATTTATTTGCCTGCCTATCACGACCGAGCGATGAGTGTCGCCAAAGCGATCGGCAAGGTGTCAGTGGATCACGGCGAAACGAGTTGCAAGACGCCTGATGCCGCAGCGTACATCGAGCGGGCACTGAAGCACCGCCGGCGAAAACGTCCGTCGTGATATTGGCACCAGTGAGAGGTTCCAGGCCGATGCCTAAGCATGGATCGCACAATGTTTTACCTGTCTCGGCTATGAAATGCCTGCATTGGCAACGTGTCTGGGTGAGCACCACGAATGGTTCCCCGGCTCCAGCCAAACGCCGTGAACGATTTTCTGGTAGCTACCTTCGCCAGAAGGTGGTGATTCGTATTTGCACGCCAACCATCCACGCTCTGGCGAGCGTGGCTACGAAACGCAAATAATGCGATTGGCAGCCTAAAAAATTGTTCACGGCGTTGGGCTCCAGCCTGGGAACGAGGGTTTATTGCTGGCATTTGCCGAATTGTGTCGCATTGGCCACGGAAAACGCTTGGTTGTCTGCTCCGGACTTTACGCGAACGGCCTGGGTCGGTTAAATCGTAGCTGTAACTTCAATACAGAATTAACTTACGCGAATGAGGATTAGAAACGAATGGTTTCTCGATTGGCTTTGATGATGGCGTTGCCCGCTTTGGTTCTTGGCACTAGTACGGCGGTCCACGCCCAAGCCCCTGCCACGCCGGTCTACGTAAAGGTCGATACGACAGAAGGCGCTTTTGTGATCGAATTGGATTCGGCGAAGGCTCCTAAAACCGTGGAAAACTTCTTGAAGTATGCCAAAGAGGGCCACTACACCGACACGATCTTCCACCGAGTGATCGATGGTTTCATGATCCAAGGTGGCGGCTTTACCGCAGATATGAACGAAAAAGATGCACCTCGTATGGTGCGAAACGAAGGCGGAAATGGGCTGAAGAATAATCACTACACCGTCGCGATGGCACGCACGAGCGCTCCTCACAGCGCTTCGAGCCAGTTCTTTGTGAACACCGCAAACAACGATTTCCTCAATCGTGAGAATTCACAAGACGGTTTTGGCTACGCGGTCTTTGGGCGTGTTGTCGAAGGCAAAGAGGTGGTCGACCGAATCGGCAAAGCGGCGACGCAAGCGAAGCCGAACCCGAAAGTTCCAGGCATGCTAATGCAAGACGTCCCGACAACTCCCGTTGTTATCAAGAGCGTCGAAGTGGTTGAGAAAAAATAGTATCGGGCATCACGATTCTTCCCGTCGCGAACTCAGTATTGCCTTCTGTCTCACCATGAGACGGAAGGTTTTTTTTGCGCTGAATCAGTAGCCTGTTCGGTTACGCGGGCCAACGACGTGGGCCCAAGGCCCAACGCTACAGGCCCAACGCTAGAGGCCCAGGCGATCGACCGTTCAGCAAACAGATTGCGAATAACCCGCACAATCGCTAGAGAGGGTCTGAGTGGCCAAATCAACTGGTCTTTCTGACCCGACGAAATGAGCTAGTCGACGCTTTTGAAACTACGCTTTATCAGGACGGTCGATTCAGTATCGTTATCGCTTATCGGGTCAAAACTACAGAATGAAATTGCCTCTCTTCATTCTCCGCTTCTGCTACGCCGTTGCTCGTCGGTTACAGATCGCCGATGCAACCCGTTTGCTTTATTTGGAGCCCAAGAATTTTCGTACCCAAGCGTTACCTGCAGGTTATTTAATACGTTCGCCACGCGCAGGTGAGTTGTTCGAACTGATCCAAGCGGGAAAGGCACCTACAGAGATCGGCAGTCCACGAGGTATGTCCGGGCAGCGCCGAGTCGTCGTGATCACAACGCCCGACCAGCAAGTCGTGTCATTTCTCTGGATTGCCATTGAGTCGGTCAACGCAAACGAGAATTTTTCGCGTGCTCGTCACCTGGGGACTTCCGTTGACCTGCCACCGCAAGCCGGGTTCCTGTTTAACGCTTGGACACA
Organism: uncultured Rhodopirellula sp.; assembly: GCA_963974855.1. Classification (GTDB taxonomy): domain Bacteria; phylum Planctomycetota; class Planctomycetia; order Pirellulales; family Pirellulaceae; genus Novipirellula. The sequence goes on from CAXBHV010000192.1 coordinate 4,771, forward strand.
TCCAGAACACCGCGGAAAGCGATTCATCAGCTGCATGATTTCCTACATCATCGAAAATCGATTAGCTGAAACCGATACACTTGTGACCACGATGGATTGGACAAACGAGCGGTCATCCCAAGCGTTTGGCCATGCGGGAATGAAGCCGATTGGCACCGTGGTCCGACTAGGGCGTGGTCCGGTGCAATTAAGTTTGCTACCACGAGCGGCAAGCCAATTAGGACTGAAGCTGGCTTGCCAAGCGCCGGGCTACAAACTCGCTTTTTGATAAGTAGCGTGTTTTTAGCCGATAGGACGTTATCCACCTACGCCGCAGCCTGATCTGGCATTCGCACAAATGTGTTTTCTTGAGCGATCACTTCATCGGCAAGAGCACGGTAATCGATTGCACCATTGCTGTCAGCGGAGTACTCGAAGATCGACTTGCCAAAGCTAGGTGCTTCGGCCAAGCGAATGTTGCGGCGAATGCGTGTGTCAAAGAACTTGGCGCTACGATAGAACTCACGAGCACCCTTGCTGGCTTCAAAGAACTCGTTGATATCCGTGCTGACTTCGGCGGCAAGTCGAGTGTTCGAGTCGTACATGCAAAGCATCACGCCCGAGAGACGCAAGTCGCTGTTCAGTCGTCGTGATACGACTTCAATCGTCCGCAACAGTTTGCTCAATCCGTGCAGAGCCAAGAAATGTGGCTGCAACGGCAAAAACACTTCATTCACCGCAACCAAGGCGTTGACCGTCAATACGCCCAGGCTGGGCGGACAATCAAGAATAAAGTAATCAAACGGTTCGTCATCGGCGTCGAGCTTGTCGCGAAGAATCATCTCGCGGCCCACTTCGCTGGCGAGCTCTAGCTCGGCGGCAGCCAGATCCAAGTTCGATGGAATCACGCACAAGTTCTCATTCACCCAGCAACGTGCTTGCGCGATCGTCGCTTCGCCACAAAGCACTTCATACATGCTGGCTTCGCCGTCAACGGCGGTAATGCCAAGGTGCAGCGAAGCGTGGGCTTGCGGATCGAGGTCGAGCAGACAAACTCGACGGCCTTGAGCGGCAAGAGCAGACGAAAGGTTGACGGAGCTGGTCGTTTTGCCAACACCACCTTTTTGGTTAATCACAGCGATGGATCGCATGGTACATCATCCTTGATGGGGCGAGTTAGCGGTTGTTGTGAACGTGGAAAAAAGCTGTGCAATTTCAGAACGCAACTCAGGCTGCGTCTTGTTGTCGGAACTGTTGGTATGCCAATAGCACATCGTACAGATCCGCGTCGATACGAACGGTGTCGTCCGCGAAGTCACTGAGCCAAGTTCGGTTGGATTTTTCCGCGTCGATCAATAGCGGAACAATTTGCTTGAGCGAAACATCGACTGTCTTTGGGGCAGCCACCCCCGTCATCCGGTCCAATTCGCGTTCTTTCCGCTCCTCTGAATGACGAGGTGTCGACTTTCGATTTGCGGATCTTGCCGTGGAAAAACCATTCTCAGAAACAACGCGAAATTTCGGTTCAGGCATCAACTACATCTCGGAACGTGGATCGAGAGAACTTTTATCCTCTCGAGAACGACCCCTGACAAAACGCAGGAGGTTAACTCAGTCTTCTTCGAGGAGAGAAAAACGATTGCCATCGGCACCGCTTTGCTTCCTAGTCGAATCATCGACTTTGACGGTTAGGGGACTTAAATCAAATTTAACGATTTTTCCAGTTGTCAATTTCGCGTGTTTTTAAGGCTCGCCAGTGGTGGCATGCCACCGCCGGTGCTGCGTAACCATTTTGTGGCACGCAAATTCGCGAGTTTGTACGTCGCGGCCGATCATACGACAGGCACACCGATAACGTGGGGTGGGTAGGCAAGATCGGCGAGTAGGCATCGCGGATCACGGCCGACTAGAATCACTCAGCCTTGCCGCCCGAGAGACGAGGTACCACATTGAGCCCCAAATTCCTTAGGTCAATTTCGGAAAAACTTGTTGCCCCTCTTGTCTCGCGGGCTCCTCGGTGGGCAGGGTCGAGGTTCCGCAGGCAGCGGCATCATACCGGACCGGTTTTTCGGCCAAATCGGCTATTTTAGCGGATCTGAGAGCGTGTTCAGCGGTTTTCACGCTGTTTTCCATTGCGGAATAAGAAGCCCCTTTGCCACCGCGATCCCAAAGTCCATGCATTTGGATGGCATGGGTACGGGACATTATTTCGGATTACGGAACTGCTAGCAGATTGGGGCTAGCTCGTAGGTTGACATTTCCGCTGTTCGGCAATATCTTCGCCCTGCGCGGCGGGTTGCTTTATTGTTGACCTGTTGATTGAAACTCCAGCAGAGCCGCTATCAAACACCTAAAACTGCTGGCTTCCAAAATTGAAGGTATGTTTTGACCTCCGAAGAGTGTCTATGGAGATGATTCCTGGACGCTTTCTGAACTCGAGCATACCTATGAATGAGACCGACTTGCGATGACTGTCGATCTAGAAGCAATTGCCCGACGTGGGCGTTGCGAAGAATCAAGTTTACGAATTGCGTTGCCCCTAATTGAACAAGGATACTCGCCGCCATTTTTGGCGCGATATCGGCGTGATGAATTAGGCGGTTTGGACGAGGCCAGTCTGTGGGCTCTCGCCGAAGCTGTTCAATCGGACCGTCAACTTGCGGCGCGACGCGCCGAATTACTCGAGAGTTGGAGTGCGACGCCGATTGCTGATCCCGCGCTGGGACGAGCGATTGAGAAAGCGAACTCCAAACGCATGCTCGAGCGACTAGGTCGACGGATCAAACTTGAATCCGGCGAAGCGGTCGATTCTGCTACTCGGCTTGCTGTTCGTGTTTTGAACCCACAAAAGGGTGACGGAGACGACTTGCACGCGATTGCGGAAAAGATGGAAGCCATCGATGACGCAAACGAAGCCAGCGCGAAACTTGAAAAGTCGTTGGCTGGTCGCTTGGCCGGTGATCCGCGAATGATCAATGCCGCAGTCCAGTGGCTTGGTAAGAACGCGAAAATTCACGTCATCGAAATCCATGATCCTCACTCGAGTGCCGATCATGGAGATGACGATTCGGACCACGGCAAAGAGCAGAAGCCCAGTTCGGCCAGCACAAAGTCGGTCAAGAACAAGGCCGCTGCCTCCGATGAAGCTTCGTTAACGAAAGTTGCCGAAGAGCCTGCGGCGAAGGAAGCTGCGAGTGACGCTACCGCCGCGACGGAATCCAGCGAAACTGCGGGATCCAGCGAAGCTGGAATCCAAGTCGGAGCCACCAGCAGCTACTGTCGAAACAACCGAGTCCAAGGCGGAAGAGTCTAAGGTCGAAGTGAAGGCCGAGACGGCTGCTGCCGCTGCCCCCGAGGCAACTGGCGAAACGCCCCAAGCTGAGACGCCAGAAACCGAAACGCCACAGGCTGAAGCCACTGCTGAACCGGCTGTTTCAGAGGCCGCCACTGCAGGCACAACCAGCACGACGCCAGCCACCGAGACATCGGACGCTGCTGCTGAGGCAACCACGACGGATGCCGCTTCGTCCGAAACACCTGCTTCTCCAGAAGCCGCTGCGACTAAGAAATCGTCCTTCGCTGATGCTAAAGACAGCGAAGCAAAAGGCAAAGATGCCAAATCCGACAAGAAGGCCGAGCCAGCGCCTGCGAAGAAGCAGAAGAAGGTTTCGCCTCGCCAACGACGCCGTCGTTGGTTGATGAGTGTCTTGAAACCGTTGCAAGGCA
>CAXBHV010000193.1:0-8468 GCA_963974855.1 uncultured Rhodopirellula sp.
CCAAGGCAATCACCATCAACATTGGATCGACGGGCATCCGACCGCCGACCTGATCGACTTGGACGAGAAAGGACGTTCACTCGAAGGAGTGCTGGCCGTGCAAGTGCATGTCGGTCCCGCGATGAAGATCCAGTACAAAGATTTCAAGATCAAGCATTTTCCCGACGATCTGCCGCTGCTGAAGGCCGAGGATCATCCGATCCCCAGCGACGCCTACGGAGTAAAACCGCAAGGCCGATTGCCCAAAGATTGGAAGGCTCCGGTTTACGGAAATCGCTAAGCACAGGCAATGCAAGTGGACTAGCGGTCTTTGCCCCCTTGGCGAAGGAACGTTTCTAGTCCTGGCAAATCGTCGGTGTTAATCATGTCGACGCCGCTGTCGTGAAGCACACGCCACATTGCCGCGGTGTCGGGGGTCGCCCAGAAACGAACGCGTCTGCCCTGTGCATGGGCAGAGGCGATCGTCTGATCTAACTTCTGCTGGTCCTCGGTGCTGATCGTTCCTTTGCCGTTCCAGCGAAAATGTGTACGCCAGTTGTCACTGATCAACGGCATCAGGTGACTTGGCAATTGCGAATCCAGATCGCTCAAGCGACCATCCACGCCTGCGTAACGCACCGGTTCTGCGGTCATCATTTCCAGCGGTCGATTGCCAGAGACGACCACGTTGATCGCTTTGCGTTGCAGTTGACCGTCACGAACCACGGAAATCATTTCGGGATATTGAGCGAGGGTTTTTGCGAGTGCGGCGTAGGCGGGCTCGGCTGCACTCTTAATATCAATCAGCAGATAAAAGGGATCTTCGGTGCCGTGGACCGATCCGTTGTTCTGCTGCACTCGTTCGCGCAAAGGATTTAGATACAGCGACTTAAGCGTTCGTTCGGGTTTCAATTCATTCTGGGAATGAGCGACCCACAATTCACCCTCGACAAGATAGATGTCCGCCTCGACGCTGGTGAATCCATGATCCAGTGCATCCAACAAAGGACGTGTGTGCGCATAATCATTATGGGCATGAGCCAGCGCAAGCGGCGGGGCAGTGCTGGTTTGGCAAAACGCAGGGCTGGTTTGGCAAAACGCGGGACGATCCGCCGTAGCGACAATGATGAGCGGCAACAGAATTATGGCAGGTTGCAAACGTTTCAAGTCATGTCATCCAGTGAGAGGAAAAACAGTGTGGGATTTGTTTTGCGGAATTCGCGCACCCCATACTACCATCGGGGCTCTGAGTAGGCAGGAACCCATTATGAAACATCGTATTGTAAAAATAGAGCTGGCGACGATTACGGCAACGGCAATCGGCTTGTTCGTTGTACTGTTACTCGGAAATCTGTCGTGGCCGATAGTACGAGGCGTCCCCGGCATTGCGATCGGAACGCTGGTTGCGGCGATGGTTGCGTATGGGATGCGAAGCGGACTCGAACCGCCCCCGTCGATGATTGCCAGCGGCATCGGAGCGATGGTCGCGTGTTTCTTTGCCATTGCCAGTGCCGAAATGCTGCCCGCGGGCAGCGTGCAGTGGATGCTGGAGGGCGGAATCTACGGAGCCTGTTTCGGGATCCCCGTCGCATTGATTTTGGGTCCGATTGGCTTAATCGGAAAAGCATCGATCGACCGCCCCCAGTAGGCCAGAACGCAGCGGAGCGGAGTTCCAGCACGGCGTCGGTAACGAATTCACTTTCACTTTTGCATCCGCCGGATCTGCGTCGCTGCCGCGACTCAGTCTGGCCTGCGTGATCATTATTGGCTGTCGGCGTAGGCGTTTGCCATCACGACGTTTGTCTCGCGGCCTTCGTTACCATCAACCCGCGGGCGACGGTTGTTTCGGATCGCGTCAGCAAAGTCGACAATCAATGGTTCGCAAAAGTTGGCCGCCGGCGGTAACGTTTCAATGGTTTCCTGACCGTCGATTTCGACGATTAATTTATCGCCGTTCAGCGGGCATGCTCGCAATCGTCCCCGCGTTCCAATGACCGTAAACTCGTCAGGATCGTCGGCACCAAAATGACATTGCAAGGTCCCGATTGGTCCCTGCTGAAAACGGAACAACACGGTCGCGGTGTCTTCAACTTCGTAGTCCGCCGCCACGGTCGCACAGATTGATTTCACTTCAGCAACGGGCCCGAACAGGTGCAAGAAGACATTGATGCGGTGGCTGCCGACGTCCATCAAGGCTCCGCCGCCGCTGTTGGCCAGCGACGTTCGCCAATAGCCCTCGTCGCCCGATTTCATTGCAAGCGGAGTGGCGGTGACTGCCGACACGGCCAAGGGAGTACCAATCGCCTTGCTTTTCAGCAGCTTCTCAATCCGATCCACGATGGGGTAGAACCGCCGATAGTAGGCAACGCCAAGTTTGACATTTGCCTTGACGCATACATCAATCATTGCGTCGCACTCGGCCACGTTCATTGCCATGGGCTTTTCGACGATGACATGTTTCCCCGCCGCCGCAGCCATCTGCGTTTGCGGCAGATGCTCTTGCACGGGCGTGGCGATATAGACCGCATCGACATCGGCGTCGTTCATCAGTTCGCGGGCATCGCTATACCCACGTGGAACCGAAAGTGTGTCACAGAATTCCTGCAAACGAATGGGATCACGTCGGCAAGCCGCAACCAACTCGTTGCCTGGACTATCGATAATGGCCCTTGCAACCCGTTTTCGTGAAACATCGCCACATCCAATCAATCCCCACCGAATCGTCTTCATCAAAATCTCGTTGCCAAGTGTTTTAGGAGCCAAGTGTTCTAGGAAACAAACAGGTCGTTTAACCACGTGTTCTGGGGGGCAAGTATGATGCATAAAAACGATCGAACCAATGGTGGTTGACGCAGCGGCAAGCCAAAAGCACAGTCCTGGCGAAAATCCTCTTTGCCAGCGATAATGCATGTCTGGGCCGCAGAACCAGCCCCATTCCAATCTATTGATTTCTTGCTTTTAACTCCGATTTTCCGATGCCGATAAAGACGCTTTCATTGACCGTAGACGAAGAGAAAGCGGGGCGTATCGATCTGATCGTCCGTGATCTGGCGGGGGTGTCTCGTAGCCAAGTGCGGGGTTTGTTCGATCATGGTTGCGTGACTGTGAACGGGCATGCCTGCAAAGGGGTTGCGGGCTCGGTGAAAGCCGGGGATGTGGTTTCGTTGCGTTTTGACCCGAACCAGCGGTACAAAGAGAAAAAAAGAAGCTGGGACGATCGCACGTTTGGCATCGTATTCGAAGACGAGCATTTGATTGTCGTCGACAAAGCGGCAGGCACCCTAACAGTGCCCACGGACAATGGAGAACCGAATTCGTTGGTCGACCGCATCTCGATTTATCTCAGCCATTCGCGTGGGCAAAGGGAGGCGTGGGTTGTTCATCGGCTTGATCGTGAGGTCAGCGGATTGCTGGTTTTCGGCAAACACGAAGCGATTGCGAAACAATTGATCGAACAATTCAAGCAGCGAAAACCCGAGCGAGTCTACACCGCGATCGTTGCCGGAGTGATCTCCGAAGACGAGGGAACTTACCATTCGCACCTGGCTACCGGCAGCAATCTAGATCGGTTCGTGACCAAGCCATCGCGAGACACTGAAACCGCGATCACGCATTTCCGCGTCATTCGCCGGCTGCCCGACACCACGTGGGTCGAGGTACAGCTCGAGACGGGCAAGCGAAACCAGATTCGCGTTCAGTTCGCCGACGCAGGCCATCCGGTCTTGGGAGATCCTCGATATCAAACCAAGCGAGCATCGCACCCGTACTGGGTTCGCAAGCGAATCGCCTTGCATGCTCGCTCGCTCGCGTTCGAACATCCGATAACGGGCGAAACGGTCAAGTTTGAATCTCCGCTGCCATCCGCGATCCAAAAGTTCATCAACGCTGGCCGCTAAGCGAGTCAGCCCTTTTGTTGGCGACGATAGTCGCCGGATTTGCCACCCGATTTTGCTTCCAGTACGACTGGCCCGATCTCGATCCCGCGATCGATCGATTTGACCATGTCGTAAACTGTCAGTGCTGCGATCGACGCCGCCGTCATCGCTTCCATCTCCACCCCGGTTTTCGCGGACGTTCGCACGCGGACATGGCAGATCAAAGTCGCCTGCGCTGCTCCGGCGTCAGCAGGTGATTCCGCATTCGGTTTCCAGCTGAAATCGACGCTGACCGATTCAATCGGGATCGCATGACACAGCGGAATGAGTTGCGAGGTTAATTTGGTCGCTTGGATTCCAGCCAAGCGGGCCACTGCCAGCACGTCGCCTTTGGCGGCTTTTGCCGACTGGATCACATCCGCGGTCGCGGGGGCCATCACAATTTCAGCCGACGCGATTGCTTCGCGTGCCGTGACGGACTTGGCCGAGACGTCGACCATGTGGGCGTTGCCCGAGGCGTCAAAATGAGACAAGAGTGAATCCCGTTGCGAGTAGATATCCGATTCCGTTTGAAACCGATTCCCAGTGAAACCGATTCCCAGCGAAACCGATTTCGAAGGGATCTATTTTATTGGGAACGTGTCGCGAGTTTTGGAATGCAAATAAAATTCGGTATACAAATAAAAAAACGTCGCACACCTCGGGATGGTGTGCGACGTCTTTGATCGAGGCATTCAGGATCATCTATCAGCGGCGAACCGACTTGCTTCAGCCGCCAAGCTTGCTGACTAGACTAATTCTTTCTTGCTTCCGACGAGAGTTCGCAAGCGTTCGGCGAGCAAGTGCGCGTCGAAAGGCTTCTTGAACGTCTCATTGATGCTGCTTCGGTCGAAGCTCATCGGTTGCCCATCGTCGGGAAGCAATGCAATCAGGACAATATCAGTGAAGTCGATGTTCTTGCGCAGATTTTGGCAAATCTGAACTGCCTCGATCTTACCGATCGAGAAGTCGACAATGATACAGTCTGGATTGAAGCTTTCCGCTTGAATTCCCGCTTCGAAACCGCTCGCGGCCACAGCCACTTTGAATGCTTTTTCGGGCGGAAGTTCACGCTTGAGGTTCTCGATCAGCACCTGGTCTTGGGCGACGATCAGGCATTTAGCCATCGCTTCGTCTTCCAAGTCTCCCAGGGGCATACCGTGTTCCTTCAAGAATTTGATCAGGTACTCACGCGGAATGCGTCGGTCCTGAGATCCTGGAATGCGATAACCTTTTAATCTTCCCGAATCGAACCATTTTGATACAGTTCGGGGTGCTACTTTACAGATCTTGGCGACCTGTCCAGTTGTGAAGACCTTCATACTAGGTACTCCATAACGCCTCGTTTAATTTTCCCTCGACCAATGGTGCGTCGGTAACCATTGATCTAGCGGCCTTATTCGTCCTTCACTTCCTGTACAATCGGTCCTGAGTCGATCGTTTTGTTTTCGTAGTGGGTTACGAACGCAAAGTTACAGTCATGATTAACGCTGGGTCGGGCCAGCCGGCTCGCATCCTGCGACGCTTACCGAGCGGGATTCCTCGCGGTTTGTTTATTAAAAATTAGGCGAACCCATATACATGAGATCGTTTTTCAGGGGATAGAAGCTGCGAGTCGTCGTGACAAACCGCGACCGATTGATGTACACCCAACACGTTAAACACGAATGCCGAAGTAACACTCGTGTTCGCTGGTTGTGCATTACAACAAATGCGATTTTGATTTTTCCGTACTCGCTAACACCAACACCATGATGCAGTTTGCATCAGAGCTTTAGTGATCGCGTTTCCCAGATTCCCCCCTGGGTAGATCAAGGCTAGTGTCTTGGTTGCTCTCCGCAGATGAATGTTGTGATGCTCCGGCAAGCCAAAACCTCGCAACCTCAGACGCGTCAAGAAAAGACACCTTGATCTGAGAGTTAATGTCGAGTCATTTAGGGTCAACTCTTTAATGCGATTGATCGTGAAAAAGCAGTATCAACGGTTTCGCATGTCAAGAGCGTTTTAACGACAGGGACGCGCTCATCGGTTGTACTGCAAAAACTCTCGGTTTTCTCACTCTTTCAACGCATTGACCGCACGGCAAACCTCTCACAGTCGTGCCCGAATTGGCCAGGAAAAAACTTCTGCTCTGCTTCCCGTTTCGCAATTCGCGTCACCGACATCATCGGTCTGAGCTGTAATCGCACCGCAAAACATCGAATAAATCGCCGCTTGGTGCCAAAGTTCACTCAAGTTTCCGAAGTGAGATACGCTTTCCCTCAGCCGACTCGCGCGCCCTCCTCTAGTCTACTCTACCCGCGTTAATCCCGGTTCCGCTAAACTTTGACAATGGAATCTCATTCTGGAATGAATCTCATCCATTAAAATGATAGCTTTCACCGTAAACACGCAGGAAATCGTCAATGCAAGATGCAGCCCACAAGTTCTTTCGAGACGCGATCGAGACCCCAAGTCCCTCGGGTTTTGAAGAGCCGATCCAATCGCTGATCCGTAAGTACGTCAGTCCTTTTGCGGACAATGTCCGCTCGGATCTGCACGGAAACTTGATTGCAAGCGTGGGCGATCTATCGGGGCCACGATTGATGTACGCGGGACACTGCGACCAGATCGGGATGCTGATTTCGCATATCGATGAATTGGGCTTCCTCTATGCGCAAACCATTGGCGGCTGGGACCCTCAGCAATTGATCGGCCAAGCGATGACGATTTGGACCGCCAATGGCCCCGTCGCTGCAGTGATCAGCCGAAAACCGATTCACTTGCTCAATGAACAAGAACGAAAGCAAGTTGTTCAGCTCAAAGAAATGTGGCTCGACATCGGTGCCAAAGACGAGGCCCAAGCGAGGCAATTGGTTCGCATTGGCGACCCGGTGACATTGGACTTGAGCTACCGTCCCCTGCTTGGGGATTTGGTCAGCGGTCCGGGGATGGACAACAAAACAGGCATGTGGACGGTGATGGAATCGCTGCGACGGGCTTCGACGTCGGTCGACTCGCTTCGTTGCCATTTGCACAGCGTCTCGACCGTTCAGGAAGAAATTGGACTGCGTGGAGCAAAAACGGCTGCCGGAAGCATTAATCCAGACGTTGCGATTGCTGTCGACGTGACGCATGCATCAGATTGCCCCACGATCGAAAAGCAACAGCAAGGGGACATCCGTATTGGGGGAGGTCCCGTCATTTTTCGTGGGCCAAACATCAACGCCAAAGTGGCACAGCGATTGATTGACTTGGCAGAGAAGAATTCAATCCCCTACCAACTCGCCGCCATTGGCCGCGCCGCTCCCAACGATGCCAACGTGCTGCAAACCCACGGCGGAGGGGTTGCGACCGGTCTCGTCTCGATCCCGAATCGATATATGCACTCGGCCGTCGAGGTAATCTCGTTGTCGGACATCGACCAAGTCGCTGAATTGTTAGCAAAGTTTGCACAATCATTAACATTGGATGATGATTTTGTTCCATCATAGAGATTGCTTGTACAAGCTTTGATGGGGAGTTAATGGCGGTTTATGGCTCAGGACAGTGGATACCTTGAACGCGTGTTTGCAGATGCACGCTCAACTTACCAGGCGCTCGCCGATGCGCTGCCGGTAAGTTTGCTGATCAAAGACACCGAAGGTCGCCGCCTGTTTGCGAACAAAAAGTATCTTGAGGTACGAGGCCAGTCGCTCGACGAAATACTCAATAAAGACGACTTCGATCTGTTTCCAGTCCATCTTGCCGCCTGTTACGTCGCCGACGACCAAGTCGTGATGAGGAGTGGCGAGGCACTCCACGACATCGAAGAAACAATTGCTAAGGATGGCAGTCCCCGCTGGATCGAGCGGTTGAAATGCCCCATCAAGGACAGCAAGCAAAAAGTGATTGGCATTCAGGTCATGTTCTGGGACGTGACCGAGCGGATCAAAGCAGAAAAGGAATTGCGACACGAGCAGAGCTTGCTAAAAACGTTGCTGGACAATATCCCGGACTCGATCTACTTCAAGGATACGGAAAGTCGCTTTCTGAGAATCAGTAAAGCGATGGCGAACAAGTTCGCGATGGAAGGTTCGGTAGATGTCGTCGGCAAAAGCGACTCGGATATCTTCACTTCCGAACATGCACAATTGGCTCGCAAAGATGAACTGCGAGTGATGCAGAGTGGCGAGGCGCTTGTCGATCGCATCGAGCGTGAAACATGGGCCGACCGGGAAGACACATGGTGTATGTCGACCAAAATGCCGTTCCGTGACGAATCAGGAAAAATCATCGGCACCTTCGGGATCAGTCGCGATATCACCGAGTTGACCAAATCGCAACAAGAACTTCGCGAGGCCCGTGACGTTGCCACCAAAGCGAACGAGGCAAAAAGCAATTTCTTGGCCAACATGAGTCACGAGATCCGCACTCCAATGAACGCGATCATTGGCATGTCCGAGCTGTTGTCGCAATCGGATCTAACACCCGAACAACGTGATTACAATTCCTTGGTTCGTGATTCGGCGGACTCGTTGCTACGACTGCTTAACGAGATTCTTGACTTTTCCAAAATCGAAGCAAACAAACTCGAGCTCGAGTCGATCCCATTTG
>CAXBHV010000194.1:0-8448 GCA_963974855.1 uncultured Rhodopirellula sp.
AAGAAGTTGCCAGTCGCTTGAACCACTTCCCATCCGATGATGGTGTAGAAGTGACCAACTTTGACCGACAGGTCGCCGTAACCAGCTTCCATGTACAACTGAGGAATCGCGTGACCGTAGTCAGGTCCGTTATCCCAACCGTTGTCCCAGTGATCGTTGTCGATACCGAACGCTTGGGTGTCTTGCGAGTCAGTACCGTATAGATAGTCAATGCGACCACCGATATCGAAACCGTTGGATGTGTCGATTGCCTTTTCGGCGTACAACCACGCTTGGTGCAGTTGCAATTCATCGGGTCGGCTGTTGAACAAAGGCAGTGCATCGCTGTGGTAGCCCAATTGCAACCAACCGCCAGCGGACCAACCATTCGATTCGCCGAACAGTGTCCAAGGGTCGCCCAGGCAGCAATCGCCACCGGTCAAGATGCTGCCGACGCCGCATCCCGATCCCGAACCACATCCGCAGCCGGCCGAGTCGCAGCCACCGTCGCAACCGCCATCACAGATGCCGGTGTCACAGCTAGGAGTTACTAGCTCGCAACCGCAAACGGGTTCGCCGCAATCGCAGCCTTTTTCGGCACAGTGTGAAATCAAGCTGATTTCATTTGCTCGGATATCAGTATTGATTCCGGCGTTAACGCCACAGGCCATCATGGCCAGCATCGCTAGTTTGCTAATTCTCATAATCGCTCTCTACTCCCCATCATCCGTAAAGGGTGACTGTATCTTCTGCTTTAATAACACCACGTGAATTTTCCCAACGACAACAAACCGTCAGGTAAACGCAGGTCTACGCCCCGCATTAGGTAGAACGAGTTCGAAATTTCCGCCTGAAGAAAACTGTGAGAGCTTGCTTCAAATTGCGATCGACACACCTACGTCCACGCTAAGTCTTCACAGCAGATATCGGAGTCCAGTCGGGAATCGCACGCACGAATGTGACGATTCCGACGACCTATGCCCAAGTCAGGTTCCACAAGTGCATCTTGTAGGAATCTTGCGACCTGGACCTGTGAATCTCTCTGGCGAAACTTAGCCGGTCGAAAGGGTCGGTCGGCCTACAATCATTAATTCGACTGTAGCGATTTTGATGACTGAGCGTTTTCTGCCGATCGGTCTAAACAATCCATGTCACTGCCGTCACAAATTAACATTTGGCCGTTTCGCCGCAGAAAACACGCTACTTGGCCGGCGGGTGGTCCCCCCAACGGAAAGGTTGGATCCCGCTGGATCTATACGAAACGTTTCTCATCGACGAGAATCGTGCCTTCCTTGGGATACCCCCACCGTCCGATTTTTCCCTCGATTAGCAAGTGATTCACCGATGGCGTTTTGGCGATCCAAAAACACCGCTTCCTCTGATACTCCTTCTTCCACCGATCCCGCGAAGTCCACCGAGTCAGCGCCGCGGGGGCAGGCATCCGATGGCAACAAGAAATCGGGTGGCGGTCTGTTCTCGAAAATGCGAGCCGGGTTGCAGAAGACGCGTCGCACGCTGAACACCGATATCCGTGACCTATTTAAAAGCGAAGGCCGGCTTGTCGATGACGCTTTGCTCAGCGAACTTTTCGGCAAACTGATTCGCACCGACATGGGAATTGGGCCAGCGGAAACGATTCGTGATGATGTCGCGACCCGTTTGCGAGGCCGAGTGGTTCATTTCGAAGAGGTCGTGCAAACGATCACCGATCAAACCCGCAGCATGCTTCAGCAAGAGTCGACCGAGTTGAAACTAGCGGATGCCCCCCCGACCGTCATTCTGGTTGTCGGTGTTAACGGCAGCGGTAAAACCACCTCGATCGGTAAACTCGCCAATCACTTGCATCAATCCGGTCACAAGGTCGTACTCGGTGCGGGCGATACCTTTCGCGCCGCGGCGGTTGAGCAGTTGACGGTTTGGGCAGGGCGAATTGGATGCGACATTGTTACCGGCAAACCCGAAGCCGATCCCGCGAGCGTTGCGTTTCAGACCGTCGAGCGTGCAATCGAAATCGGTGCTGATATCGCGATCATCGATACCGCCGGGCGTTTGCAGACGCAAACCAATTTGATGCAACAGCTCGAGAAGATTCGCCGCGTCGTGGAAAAGAAGATCGAGGGGGCGCCCCACGAAGTCCTGCTCGTGCTGGATGCCACAGCGGGGCAAAATGCGATCAGCCAAGCACGCGGATTCAGCGAGGCCGCTAAATGTACCGGCATCGTCCTGGCTAAATTGGACGGTTCGGCCAAAGGGGGCGTCGTGCTGCCGATTCGAGAACAGTTTAAATTGCCTGTGAAATTTGTAGGTTTGGGCGAGGGCGTGGATGATATCGCTCCCTTTGATCCCACCTCGTTTGCCAACGCATTGTTCTCGGAGTAAGTCAATGTTGCATTTGAAATCCGAATCTGCCGCTCGCTGGCTCGAGCAAGTCGATCAACACCTTGACGAAATCCTGATCGACCATGCGCATTGCGAACGCAAGGCGGCGTCGATGGCGATGAACTTCATCAATGCCTATGCTGAAAATCGTGACCTCTGTCGCGAGATGAAGCGAATTGTCGAAGAGGAACTGGAGCATTTCGAAATGGTATTGGATATCCTCGAAAACCGTGGGATCGCGTTCCGCCGCCTAACGCCGGGACCGTATGGCAAACAGCTGAACGAACTTGTTCGCTCTCAAGAACCCGATCGAGCCGTCGATCGGCTACTCGTCGCGTCGTTGATCGAAGCCCGCAGCTGTGAGCGTTTCAGTATGCTGGCTGAACATGTTCGCTCGAGCGAGCCGGAACTCGCCGATTTTTACGCCGGACTTTTCGAGAGTGAAGCGAGACATCACACGACCTATGTGCGGCTCGCCGAGTACTTTGCACCACGGGATGTGGTCCGCCAACGACTGAACCAACTGTCCGCTTGCGAAGCGGAGATCATTGCAGCCGGTTCGCCGCTGCCGCGGATGCATAGCTAGGGTGTGTTTCACGCTTTGCCGCAGTGGGATGTGAGAGTTCGAACTTCACAACGATGCTGCGTTATGATCGCGGAGCACGAACGGAAAATAACGGTCGTATTTCGACGTAGCTGCCGTCGCCAGACGGCGGAAATCCACGCTCTGGCGAGCGTAGCTACGACAGTAATAAACCGCACGTTCGCGGAGCGATCAACGACGATGGGCGTGTTTCACGCGTGGTGGAGAAAACCAACGTTTGATTGGCTGGCTCGTCACGCCATCTTGCCCGTTTGATTTCTGCAATTTCGAGCAATAAAGTTTCCCTGCAGGACGAATTCGTGGCTCGCATAAACGAGCTCGATCGGCCTCGCCCTTTTCCACGACGGAAACTGGAATTCAAGCCCCACTGATGTGTTATGTATCGGGGTTTGATGGACCGGAGGATCCGGCAAGACAACATACGGAAGTCTTGTTCGCACAAAGCCATCGTCCACACGGACTCTCGATGGACTTTGCCGAGATCAAAGAAAAGGAATATTGAAATGCTACGCCCCCTCATGTTTTTGTCCGCGATCGTAATCCTCCAACCCGCAGGGCTACCTAAAACATCACAAGCATCAAGCCCTGAAATCTCTTTTGACTTGCCCTTGGTCGTCGGCGCCGTTTCCAATTCGTGCGACAGTAACGGTAGACGACTCGTCGACGTGGAACTAAAACTCTCCTCGATGATCGTCGCTCCGGAACCCAAGCGGATCGATCAATGGATCGTTCGCTGCCAACCCCGGGACCGGGCAATGCAAATTGCCGACTATGCGCCCCGAACCGAAGTGGCGAGTCCGATCCAAGGTCCGATCCAAATCAAAACGACGGACGAGAATGCCAAGACTGCGGGATTGTCGGTTGATGGAACGCTTTCGCATTTCGCTCGCGGTCATCTAGGCGCCGATCACACCAATAAGACAGTTGAGTCGCTTCAATATGATCGCGTCTCGCCGGTGCAAACGGTGACCGCATCGGGCACGATCAACCGAGGACGTGGCGTTTATTTCAAATTGAAATGGACTGAACAGCAGGTGCTCGAAGGCGAAAAAACATTTCGTCTAACCTTGAGCGTTCCTGATGATTGGCGTGGCGGATTGATTGACGTTTCTGTAATCGCGCAAAGCGAAAAGAAATCGTTTGGGGGTTGGGATAAAGAAGTCATCACGCTCGGTAATGCCAATTTCGTGGTCGCGGCGTACAACGATGGCGATCAAACTGCTTTCCATGCAGCCAAGAGTCTCTCCAACGCCGAAGACGCGTTGCGGCGTGTAGCGATCTTGCAGATGCAAAAGCGAAATGCTTCGATGTCATCGCTGGTTCGCAGCGTCACACAACTCTTCGATGCCAATGATCGCGATCGATCGACACATTGGGTCGAGCGGTTGTTGTTGGATGCGACCAATCCCTATTCCGACAAAGAGATCTTAGAACTGCCCGTGCAGACACGCGTTGTTGCTATCGATTACTGCGAAGCCCGCGAGAAATTCGCCCGTTTGAACCAACCTTCACGGCAAGAAACCGCGCTGGCCGATGTCGCCGATTCGGGCGAACCCATGAAACGGTACTCTGCAGCAAAGCCAGCGGTAGAGTAGTCTTGGGTTGTTGTGCACGCAGCTAGTGAACGCGACGTGCGAATAAGACCGGGCGGCTTACGCCGCTCCGCTAAAAGAAAACACTCGTCAAGTGCCAAGGGGGTCGGGCCCGCAGCTCGTGCCGACGGTTCACCGAGCGACCTGCTTAGTTAACGACCTGCTTAGTTATTGCTGAAACCAATCGCGTGGAACGCATCACGGCCGAGCGGATTCTTCAAAAATTGCCGATGGCATTCGGGACCCAAATCGTAGCGTCCTTGCAAACTTGTGTCCGGATTGGGCAAGTCCAAATCGTCATCTTCCACGATCCCTTCGAGGATCTGATGCAACTCAGTCAAGTGATCAATGTCCTCATCAAAATCACCATGTTGCGGATCGGGTGCAGCTTGAACCTCAAGCTGCACCGTATAACGAATCTCGCAAGCGGTATCGATTTCTCGTTTACAACGATCACAGGTGTAATGAATCATCAATCAGTCATCCAGCCGTGGGTTATTCTCGTCAACGCGCCGGGGATACAAACCCGGAGCTAAATTCAACAGATAAGAAACGTGACGAGCTATCTTCATATTAGTGACGTAAGCGATACGATCGCAAGGCAAATTGCCATTACTTTTTTAACAAACGAACGATGCTTACGAGACGCTTGACAAACGACTCTGCATCGAGTTAATGCGGTTATCGATCATCATCGAAATGTGTTCGATCCCTTTTCGTTTGTTTCGCGACGCTCATTCTACTGCGCCGAAGCGGGTGAGACGAACTCACCATCTGCGACAATTTCGGCTTTTGCGGCAACCCGAATTTCCACAACCACGCTAGGTCGAACTTCACGCTCTATCGATTCCCAGTTGCGGGAATCGAGGACCTTGGTTTGATGGTCGTATCTTTTGGCTGCGTCGATAAGTCGCGTAATTGCTTGTTTATTAGAACAAACAACTAAGCATCGCCCCCCGATAGCGAGGTGCAGATTCAATTTCTGAAGCATCGCATCGCGCCAGACGTCGTTCGAGTCAGCATTGCCGTTTTCAATGGCAGCATCGAACTTCGCTGCTTTGGACTTCCTAGGATCGGGCAAATTTGAACGGGAAGTTTCAGGAACATTGACGATCACTAGATCAAATTTTTCTTGGGGGGCGACGGCTGATAACAGGTCTTGGTCGCTGCCCGTCAGTCGCACCTCTAAGTTGGCTTCACTATCCAAAACTGCGGCGTTATAGCGTGCATTGGCGACTGCGGCGGGATTGCAATCGATAGCGACCACCCGACTCGCGTCATTTTGTTGACACATAATCGCGATCAGTCCGGTCCCAGTGCCGACTTCCAGCACGCTGCGATTTGCCGCAATGCTGTCATCTAAAATGAGGTTGCGTAGCGTGTCGGTCTCGTCAAGATCAAAGGGAACCGTTTCAAATTGCACCAAGTCGCCAAAATTTACCTGCTCCATCGGCCAAGTTTGCACGATGTCGTACGAGTAATCCAAGTCTTCGCGATACTCTCGGCCGCACCCTAAAAACGAGAGAGCGACCCACGCGAGAAGCACTGTTTTTAAGCGACGCATTGTCTCACCTCGAAAAGCCCCTCAAAATCATTCGGTACTTGCACTATGGTATCACAATGGAGTAGCGGGACGGCCATTAGTGGTTTGTTAGCGATGAAATTTAGGGTTGGCCGTAGTGGACGAGACAACGAGTCCTGTCACGGGTCAGCTCAATGGGACTCGTTGCCTCGTCCACTACCCTAAATTCAATATTAACAGACGACTTGGTTAAAGGACGCTATCGAGGAAACAAACGCATGGCGACCATTCTTTCGGATGCATCACGAAACACGACACGTTCGTTGCTTGGGTTGATCTCGACTCCGAACATTTTATCGTTAGATGCCCCGGTGGTCGCAATCGGTTGGCAGTGGCTGATGATATTTGCCTACCTCAATCCCGCCGCACACAAATACGTTGAATCAAGTTTTGTTTCGACGGTGGTCCTGTTCTTGACGGTTTGGTTGATTTACATGGCCGATCGACTCATGGATTGTTGGCGTATGGATTTCAGCCACAGAGTTTCAATGCGTCATCGGTTTGCCAATCGCTGGTCCACTGTATTATGGCCGCTTTGGTTTGGGGTGTTGATTGCCTGCGGATTTATGGCAATCAGCAATTTGCCTCGCGAGCTACTGGTGGCAGGCTCGATCCTGCTCGGTTTTGTGTTCGTCTACAGTGGGGCGGTTCATTATTGCCAGACCGTGCAAAGTTGTTTGCCAAAAGAGTTCATCGTGGGCTCTTTATTCGCTGTCGGCGTCAGTCTGCCGGTTCTGATTTCTCGCGTCACCGTTTCAGCTGTCATTTCGGTCGGATTGTTAGCAGCGTTGTTTGTCTTGAACTGTTTGTGCGTTGCCAAAGCCCAGCGTCCAAGCGATCGACAGCAAGGGTTTGGGTCTGCGATTTTGATGTACCCCTTTTTGGCAACACGCCTACCTTGGCTTGCCGGATTGTTGGCAGCGATGTCGGCGGGACTAGGGGCCAGCGGATGGATTCCTACCTCCATCGCTATCACGACTTCGCTCAGCGGAATAGTGTTGATTCTGGTTGTACGGATGATGGACCACGAAGCGTGGGGGATCCGTGCGCCACAATGGGGACAACTTGCCGACTACGCTTTGCTGTCCCCGTTTATCGTGATGGTTGTGTCGGGATGAGTGATCGTTGCCAAGCCGGCTACGATCAACTGGCCCGTCACTACCAGTGGATCGAGAAACTACGATTCGGCAACACGCTTCAAAATGCCCGCGTTTCACTGCTCGCTGAACTTGTCGATGCAAAATCGAACCCGCGTGTCTTGGTGCTCGGCGATGGAGATGGCCGACTGCTTGAAGCGTTTTTGACGTTCTGTCCCGACGGGCAAGTTACGAGTGTCGACGTCAGTCCGGAAATGCTTCGGCTTCAGCGAGAACGCATCGCCGGTTTGTCAAAAAACGTTTTAGCAAACCGACCACTCGACGACGCGGTCAAATGGATCGCAACGCCCATCGAGTCCTTTGATTTTCCCTCCTCAACGTTCGATATTGTGATCACCGCATTCTTTCTCGATTGTTTTGATGAACGTCAACTCAATCAACTGTTGCCGCAAATTACGAATGCATTAACGCCACGAGCGAACTGGTACGTCGTCGATTTTTGTCAGCCCGAGCGAGGACTCTGGCGCTGGTGGGCAAAGTTTTGGCTCGCCATCATGCACACGTTTTTTCGTTGGCAAACCGGACTGAAGTCTCGCCGTATTGTCGATCCCCGCCCAACGCTTCGCTCGCTCGGATTTGAATTGCAGCTCGAAAAAACATTCCACTTTGAAATGGTTTTTGCCGCGATCTATCAGCGGCGAGAGTCCAAACATAGGCAAAACTAAAGTGCAACCCTTCGCTACTTCAGCAGCGCTGCGGTGGTGGTTTCGTCGGCCATCCCAGCGGGCAATTCCATGATCCGTATTTTGCGAAAGTGAATCTCACGCCCTTCGGACTCCAGACAGAGATACCCTTTTTTTAGAGATGCGTTTCGGATTCCGTTGACGAACTTACCATTCACGGAAAGCTTCACTGTCCCATCGACCGCTACGACGATGTAGTGGTTCCATTGCCCGACACCCTTACAACGGTTTTCGAGCGACTTGCTACGAGTACCACGCGGGTTGTCGGGAATCGCGGTCATCCCACCCGCACCAAACAATTCGCCATGAACGTAGGCGATCGGCGGCAACGTCCCATCGGCATGCTTGTTCTGGTTCACCCAATCGAGTTCCAACATTTGCACTTCCATTCCTAATGGCAACCGATTGCGAGGATCGGGCGTCGCATCTGACCAAAGAAAGACACCCGAGTTGCCGCCCGGTTCCATATGAC
>CAXBHV010000195.1:0-8407 GCA_963974855.1 uncultured Rhodopirellula sp.
TGCATTTTCACAGTGCGAATCTGGAAGCGTTATTCGCTCGACTCGCGTGATGCCCGTCAATTCGTTGTCGCACGAAAACGAGGAAAAAGTCAAAACACTCGCCGACGAATACAACGAATTACGACGCGAACTGAACCATGCAAAACAGTCGTCTACGGTGATCGAACAGGACTTGATCACGCTAGAAAAACTTGTCGACTTTTCGGCGAGCAAAACGCTTGAAAATCTGGACCGTGCCACGTTGGACGTCCAATCGGTCACCGCACTCACCGATTTCACGATGGAGCGGCGACGTCGCTTAGCGACAGAACTGTATAAAACGCAGACCGAGATCGAAGATCTGACCAAGGCAATCGAAGTCAATCGAGCGAAAATCGAATCGATCCAAAATCATCGAAGCGAAACAAGCGAAGCTCTGATCGAAGTAATGTCACCCGACGGTGGTCTTCTGCGTTTTAACTATCAGGTCACCAATGTCGGATGGATGCCGAGTTACACCGTCCGAGGCAAACGCAATGATAAAGGCGAATCGGAATTCTTGATCGACTTCGAAAGTGTCATTGTGCAAAACAGTGGCGAAGATTGGAGCGACGTTCGTCTGACGCTATCGACGGCTCAGCCAGACGTGCACTCCGCTGGCCCAAGTCTGACTCCGTTGCGAGTTGGCATTTCAGAAACAGCGCCAGCGTCAACCCCCGCGACCGCAATGTTCCCTTCCGATGAATTGGAGATCCCTGCGTGGCAAGATCAAATGGTTTGGCACCGCGACATCACGCGAAACACTGAGTCGGGAATGAAGCAAATTGCCGAACTCGAGGCCCCTGCGAAAGTTCAACGTGATATCGCCTTGGACGCGGGATCGAACGTCAGCGACGAAAACTACAACATTGCCAACCGCATCGAAATCCCAAGTCGACTTGGAAGCCAAACCGTTGCGGTGACTCACGACACTTTGCTGGGCGATTTGAATTATGTCGTCACGCCGCTATTGAGCAGTTTTGCCTTTCGCGAAGCGGACCTAAAGAACACGATCGGCCGAAATTTGATCGCTGGCGATGCCGACATCTACTTGGACGAAAAATTTATTGGGCGAACGACGCTGCCGCCCACCGCGGCGGGACAACGTTTTCGAATCGGATTTGGCGCCGACCGCCAAGTCCGAACGCGACGTGAATTGATGTCGCGTGATTCGTCGGTCCACGGCGGCAACCAACGCGTCGCTCTAAAATACCGGCTGGTCGTTTCCAACTATCACAACACCGTGATCCCCATCCGTTTGTTGGACCGCATTCCGCTGGCGACCCAAAATGAGTCAATCAGCGTTACGCTAGCGGCGGACGCGGCGAATCAATTGTCCACCGATCCGCTCTACCTACGAATGCAGAGACCGACAGGAATATTGCGTTGGGATCTCGAAATTCCTGCGGATCGTTTTGGCAGCAATGCCTACGATTTCGAGTATTCGTTTACGATTGAACACGATCGCGAGAAACGCATTGTCGGCGACCGCATGCTCGAACAGATGCGAAGCGACTATCGATTTGAAAACTCAGGCGGCGGCGGATTTGGCGGTGGCATGGGCGGCGGTGGCATATTCTAAAATCCCCCGTCCAGGCAACTTCGGCCCACAACTCCGTTAAAATCGAGGAAAGTTCGGCAGGTTGTTCGGTACCAACGAATAAGTGGGTGCCCGACCCAATAGGTCGCTGCGAATTCAGTTTTCACCATGCCTCGATCAAGAGTTGCAATTATGGCCGTTTCTCGCCGCTCAATACTGCAAGGTCTCGGCGGGGCATTGGCACTGCCGGCTTTCGATTCGACGACCCGTGCTGCAGAGCCTCAATCGTCCGGGACGCGTACGGATGGAAGCCGCCCGCCGCTGCGGTTTTTGGTCGTTGGCAACCCGCTTGGGATGCATCCGCCGAACTTTTTCCCAAATGACTTTGGCAAAAATTACACGATTTCGAAGACCCTCAAGCCGCTCGAGTGGGCCAAGGATCGCTTCACGATTTTCTCGCACACCGACCATGGTATGAAGAGTGGTCATGGTCGCGAGCTGTCATTTTTAAGTGGCGTGCTGCCGGAAACCGCCCATGCGTTTGCCGAAAAGAATATGTCGCTCGATCAAATTGTCGCCAAGCATATCGGCGGCGATGTCCGTTATCCCTCCATCCATGCCTCACTGCAAACCGGAATTCGGATGGTGTGGAATGCGAACGGCGTCGAGCTGAAACCATTCACCGATCCCCAAAAATTGTTTGATCATCTGTTCCTGAATTTGACCCACAAAGAAAAACAGATTCAACGACAAGTGATCGAGCGTAACGGCAGCATTTTGGACGCCGTTGGCGAGCAGTTCGCCGGTGTGAGAACCAACGCGGGGGCCGAGGATCGTGCGAGACTAGACCAATTCGGGACTTCGATTCGTGAGTTGGAAAGCAGACTCCGTGTCCGGGAAAACTGGGTTGGACGCGACAAACCCAACTATGACATCTCACAACATTTCGAAGGCGAAGTCACGCTGATCAATCGCTACAACGCGATCTTTGACATGGTCGCCTACGCGTTCCAAACCGACATCACCCGAGTCGCCACGGTCGCGTTCCCCAACGAACTGGGATACACCGACGTCAATGGCGTCAACCGTGGCTATCACGCATGCACCCACAACGGCAAAGACGAACAGATTGTTTCTGAACTGGTCGCCATCGAGACATTCCAAATCACACAACTGTCTCGGTTCATGAAAAAATTGGACGAGATCCATGAACCAGGCGGGGAAGGGTCGATGCTGGACCACACCGTTATTTTGTTCGGCAGCGGCATGGGTTACGGCGGCACGCACTCCAACCGCAATCTGCCGATCTTAGTCGCCGGCGGCGGGTTCAAACACCTTGGCCATGTCGATACACGCAATGCGAGTGGCAACAATATGCCGCTGTGCAATTTGTACGTGACGCTGATGCAAAGATTTGGCATCGAGCGAGATCGCTTTAACCTCAGCACCGGAGCGTTCGATCTGAATCATGCGTAGCACAACAAAAAAAGTCGCCTTGGCATTCGCTACGATCATTGCGTTTCCGACATACAACAACGTATTCGCTGCGGATGAACCGGCCGCAAATCATGCGATCCTGAGACAACATTGTGCAAAGTGCCACACGGGCGAAGATCCCGAAGGCGACTTTCACCTCGACATGCTCGGCAGTGGCGTTAGCGAAGAAACCCGAGAGTTTTGGCAAGCGAGCATGGACTATGTTTCGCTCGGCGATATGCCGCCAAGCGACGATTCGGACGTGACGGATGACGAGCGTCTCGAGATCGCGAACTACATTCGCAATATCCTGCTCGCGCAAGTGCATCCTGCCAATCAAACGCACCGCAATCCGACCCGCCGATTAAACAATCGCGAGTTCGCCAATAGCATCTGTGACGCGTTGGAAATCGAAGACCCTGGAACCCATTTCCCCCTTGGCAATTTGCTGGGTGATACGCTTCACGATGGCTTTGACACGAATGGTGATGCGCTGGGAATCAGCGAATACCACATCGAACAGTACATCGAATCCATCCGCAAAATCATCGATGCGACCGTGTTGTCAGGGGAAAGGACGCCGACGGAGCGTTATCAAGTCGATGTCGATTCGTTGAAGATGACATCGCTGAACCAAAACACGCAACGTCGCGATCTGACGCTCCGCAATGCTGACAGCGTGGATTTCAAAGATCCTCGATTGCGAATCTATTTTGACAATCTACAAGCAGTGCCAGCGACGGGCTACTACCGGATCAAGATCCGCGCGACGGGAATTGATCGAGGCTACTATGACGCCGAAGAAACCGGAATTTACGATGGCGATCCGATTCGGCTAGCCGTGCATTTCGGCGACCGAGTCCGCACCTACGATCTGCCCGATAACGAGACGCGAGAGATTATTCTGAACGAGTGGCTAGCCAAAGGCACTCGGATTGAACTGTCTTACCCGACCGACGGATTGCGGCAACGCGGCAACGGCAACTTCAAATTTCAACAAGCGATCGCGCACGACCACATCAAACAGCATGATCCCGAGCTGTACCAAGAGGTACTAACCGAAGTCATTCCGAAATCGAAGTATCGAAAGAACTTGCCGAATCATTGGAGCCACTGGGTCAACTATTGGCGTGGGCCCCGTCCGCGGGTGTATGGCGCCGAGATCGAAGGCCCAATCTATCAATCCTGGCCTCCGAAACGACAAGTCGATTTACTGGGACATTCGCCGAGCGTCGCCAACACCGAAACGATCTTGAAACCGATCGCGGAACGCGCGTGGCGACGAGATGTTCGCGAGGGCGAACTTGACCCCTTCGTTCGTTTGGTCAAGATTCGGCAGCAGGAACTTGGCGATGTCGAGGCCATCAAGGAAGGGATTGTCGCAGTGTTCGCCTCGCCATCGTTTCTGATGATCAACCCCGAAGAAGGTTCTGCAGCCGACCGATTCGCCAGCAAGTTGACCTACTTCTTCGCAAGCACGTTGCCAAGCAAACGCGTACGGTCTTCTATCGCAGCGGGCATGTTGGACGACTACGACGCGGTTCGCGAGGTGGTGAAAGGGTATTTTGAAAGCGGCAAAGGTGACGAATTCCTTGACGAATTCCCGCAGGCTTGGTTGCAATTGGACCGGATCAACTTCATGGCTCCCGATCCGGACCACTACCCGCACTATCACCGCAAAAGTGTCAGTGATGACATGATCGCCGAGGCCAAGCAGTTCTTTCGTCACGCGATAGAAACGAACATGCCGGTGCCTGAGATGTTGACGGCAAATTACTCGTTCCTCAACGCGGACTTGGCAAAGGTCTACGGCGTCGATGATGCCCCCGACGATTCGGTGCTGCGTAAGTATATCTTCAATGACAATCGCCGCGGCGGGCTGCTGGGGATGGGATCGTTCCTAACGCTGACAGCGGATAGTTTGGGGACGTCGCCGATTCACCGCGCAGTCTACGTCCTCGAAAATTTCATGGGCATCACCCCGGCGCCGCCACCGGGCGATATCGAGATCCAAGAACCCGATGTTCGGCAGGCGAAAACGATCAAAGAAATCTTGAATGCGCACATCGCCCAAGAAACGTGTGCGTCGTGTCACCGCAGCATCGATCCGTACGGTTACGCCTTCGAGAATTTTGATCCCCAGGGCGGTTGGCGCGACGAGTATGTCGCGATGGTGGTTCCAGAGCTTGGCGAGGCGAAAGTCAAAGGCAAAAAGAAGAACCGTGCGAAACCGAAAGGGTTACCCATCGATGCATCTGCACAGTTCCGCAATGGCAAAAGCTACCAAGACATCGTGGGCTTTCGCAAACTGATGCAAACTAAGGCGAACCAAGAACAGTTCGTCCGCTGCTTCATCGAAAAGTTGTTGACGTATGCTAATGGGACCGAACCCGAGGATGCGGGGCAGGTCGAAAAAATCTTGGCAAAATCCGCCGAGGATGACTACCGTATTGTCGACACGATTGCGGCCGTTATCGACAGCCCGCTATTCCGTGAGCCCTAATTGATCGTCCGGTTTGGAATAATCATAACCCGAAGTGTAAGGCCCATCGGATGTTTAAGTGGCGGTTGATGTTACGTAGCTACCTTCGCCAGAAGGTGGATCCACGCTCTGGCGAGCGTAGCAACGACTGGAAGAACATCGTCGCCTTTCGCACCGCGAAAGCAGCGCTGACCGACGCGATTTCCGCAACGAGAAATGTGGCGTTCTTGCTGCTTACGCTCATCGCACTGCTTGCGAATGTTTCAGTCGCAGAAGACGCCCGCGTCGTGGTTTCCGTCAGCGGCGATCGGCGATTGGATGCATTCGCGGTTGATGGCAGCGGTAAATTGCATCGGAAATCTCAAACGAAGATTGAGGCCACTCCGGGCACATCGCGTTTCGATTCGACGGGTCGCAACCTGTACGTCGGCTGCAGCAACCCGGATTCGGTTATCGTCATCCGCGACTCACCGGATGGGCTGACGCCACTGCAAAGTGTCGTGGTTCCCAGCAAACCGTCCTACCTCAGTGTGACACCCTCGGGCCGCTTCCTGATTACTTCGTATTACGCGACCGGACAGGTGACGGTGCATCGAATTTTGGGCGAGGGACGGCTGTCCAATGATCCCGTACAGACGCTTACGATCGACGAACGTGCTCATGGCGTGGCCATCGATCCGAGTGGAAAGTTTGTGTTTGTGCCTCATACCCGCCCCAACTGTATCACTCAGTTTCGACTGGACGAGCAAACCGGACAATTGTCACCCAACACACCGCCAAAGCTGGTGCGTGAACAAACCGTTGGCCCTCGGCACTTGGGATTTCATCCCCACAAAAATTTTGTCTACGGCAGCAACGAACAAGGCCGCAGCGTCAGCGTCTATCAGTTCAATCCTCAATCAGGCACACTCAGCGAACGGCAAACCGTATCCAGTGTGCCGGACAACGCCACAGGCACCACCTCGCACGTCGAGGTGCATCCATCGGGCAAGTTCGTTTATGTCGCCAACCGAGGCCACGGCAGTTTGGCTGGTTTCGAAGTGAATTCCGAAACGGGTATGATTTCGTTGATCGATCGCGTGCCGACGGAAACGACGGTTCGATCATTCAACCTATCGCCCGATGGGAAATACCTTTTGGCTGCGGGACAAAAGTCGGGCAAACTGGTTTGTTATCAAATTGCGGCCAATGGCAAACTGGCACCCTCCGATTCGGTTTTCGTGGGCAAAACACCGTGGTGGGTCTCGTTTTCACCGACCGCTGGGATCGCAAATGAATCCGTCTCCACCGGCGACACGCGAGTCCACGATCGTAGCCTTGCCTTGGGCCAAGGCACGATGGCAGGCGAAGTCACCGAGTCGTCGGTACTGCTGCAAACCCGGCTGACGCAGGGAACGGCGTTGAATCCCCAAGGCGATCTGCCCGGCAGCCCTGGTGTTGCCGGTTTCCAGTGGTCGCAGAGCAACGATTTCGAGGACGCCTCACGCACGGCACTTCAACCCGCTTCATCCGAGCACGACTTTATCGTTCGAGAATCGCTGACGGGACTGGCCCCTGACACTCAATACTTTTACCGAACCGTCTATGGCGAAACGGACGCCAAACTTCAATCCGGCCCCACCTGCTCGTTTCGTACGCTGCCTGGGGCAAAGATTGCCCGGCCGGTCAAATTTGTGATTGGCAGCTGTATGAACTACGTCAAATTCATGCACGGCAAAGCGGGCAATGCCAGCGGACCATTAACAGCAACCGACGCAGACAAACAATTGGGTTTTCCAGCATTCGCTTCGATGAGAAAACTGCAGCCCGAGTTCTTTGTCGGCACGGGAGACATCGTTTACTACGACAATCCATTCCGAGTTGCCAAGACGGTCGAAGAATTGCGGCGATGCTGGCACGAGCAATTTCGTTTTCCCCGCATGATCGAATTCTTGCAACACGTGCCGGCTTACTGGTCCAAGGACGATCACGATTTTCGCTTCAATGATTCCGATCCACAGACGAACAAACTGCCGTCGGCCGAGACCGGAATCGACATGTTCCATGAACAGTTGCCACTTGCACCGTCGGATGCGGAATCGCCATCGTCGTATCGCACGATTCGCGTCAGCCGCGATCTGCAAATTTGGTTGACCGAAGGCCGCGACTATCGCAGTGCAAATGACTCACCCGACGGCCCCAACAAGTCGATGTGGGGAACCGAGCAGCGTGAATGGCTGAAATCGACGCTCGCGGCAAGTGATGCGAAGTGGAAGCTGCTGCTCAGCCCGACTCCGATGGTGGGCCCGGACGATGGCTACAAGAACGACAACCATACGACGCTAACAGGATTCCGATACGAAGCCGATCAATTCTTTGACTGGGTAACAAAAAAACAGATCGAGAACCTGTTTCTGGTCTGCGGCGACCGTCACTGGCAATACCACAGCATCCACCCGTCCGGTATCAACGAGTTTTCTTGCGGAGCACTCAACGACGAGAATTCGAGAATGGGCGTGCTACCCGGTGCTGAGTTTGGATCGGATCCCGAAGGGCTAGTGCGTCAGCCCTTTACATCGCCCGAGCCCAGCGGTGGCTTCGTCCAGATCGTCGCGGGCGAGTCGCTTGATGTTACGTTCTTCGATGATCAGACAGCGAGGCTGTACCACGTCCAATTTGAATAATCGCGACCTGAGTGGCCACACGCCGCGCCGCCACGTTAGCAAAGCAGTTAGGCAGGATTCTTTCAGTAAATTGGCCGGTTGGGCGCTTGCCACGGTTCCGGCGATGAACCGGCACTAGCGTCCAAACGCAACGCTGTGAAGCATTTTTCCCTATACGGTTTGTGTATTTTTAGCGTAGCGGAAGTCGTCAAGACTTTCGATCCACGGCGAGTGTCCCCCGAAACTCTT
>CAXBHV010000196.1:0-8393 GCA_963974855.1 uncultured Rhodopirellula sp.
CAGGCGGCAATCCCCCCGATTTCTCGGCATATCCGGCGGCGAAACGCTTACATCCAGCCGCATCGGTGACACCGTTACGAACCAATCTTGCCCAAAACTCGCTTAGTGCGACCGTCATGAATAAACAACATTTCAGTGTTGAGAAGGAAACGCTTGAGCGGGAAAAACGCTTTCACCGATGAATAGTCTAATGGATCGACTTCGCTGAGCCGACCACGGCATTAGGGGGCTACGATCCCAATATCGGGTGAGTCGGAAGTATCGAAATCCGAATCAGAGAGGGCGGACTAAGCTGGCCCGCCCCACCTCGATATTTGGGTGGGGGCCATAGCGAAAGTTGCCAAGCCATTCGGCAGACGACCGCGTTAACCGGAATGGTTGGCGAATTTCGCTACCCTAAGCTTGAAAGTGCTCGATCGCGGGGACAAGATTTTCCGACACTTCCTCCGTTAGCTACTGCACAACGTAGAGGTTTGCTGCAAATCGAGCTAGACTTTTAAATACTGCGACAGAAATACCATCACGAACATGCATCACTCGAGTTTCCATTGAATATTGTCTTTCTATCGACTGAAGCCGTCCCGTTCGCCAAGACGGGTGGACTTGCTGACGTATGCGGCACACTTCCCTCGAAGGTTGCCGCGTTGGGGCACCGTACCACGGTGATCATGCCCGCGCTTCGCAGCATTCGCAGTGCAGGGTTGCCGATTGAGTCGACCGACACGAGTTTTGCCATCCAGATGAGCCCTCAGAAATTGGTGGGGGCGCGAATCCTGAAGTCAAATTTGCCCGACGAAGACGTGCCGGTTTGGTTTATCGACCAACCACAGTACTTTGATCGCGAATCGCTCTACGGCACCTCCACCGGCGATTACCCCGACAACGCGGAACGATTTGCGTTTTTCTGTCGAGCCGCCATGCATGCAATCTCGCGACTCGATTGGCCCGTGGACATCGTCCATTGCAATGATTGGCAATCGGGACTGGTTCCTGCACTGATGGCCGCTGAACCCGATGCCTATCCCTGGATTAAAAAAGCCTCGTCCATCTTCACGATTCATAACTTGGCCTACCAAGGCCATTTCGGACGCGACGCGTTTCGCTGGACCGGGCTCGACTGGAAACATTTCAATTCGAACCAATTCGAGTACTACGACCACCTGAACTTTCTAAAGACCGGCATCGTCGCTGCAGACATGATCACGACGGTCAGCCCTAAGTACGCCGAAGAAATCTGTGGCCCCGAACAAGGCTGCGGACTCGATAATGTGCTGCGAGGTCGGCAAGCTAGACTTTCGGGAATCATAAACGGAATCGACCAAGCAGTATGGAATCCCGAAACTGACCCGAAGCTTGTAGCCACTTACGACGCTCGATTTTACAAGCAAGGCAAACTTGGAAACAAACGCGAGCTCCAACAACGGTTCGGCTTGGAGCCTAGTGAGTCGCTTCCGATGATCGGTCTTGTTGGACGTTTGGCTAGTCAAAAGGGGTGGGACATGATCCTTCCCGTATTGGAAGCTCATCTAACGGAAGATCGTCCAGCCCAATGGGTTGTGCTCGGCAGTGGTGAAGCTCGATACGAAGAAGAACTGCGCAGACTCGCCCAAGCGTATCCAAAGCGTTTTGCTTTATACCTGGGATTTAGTGACGAATTGGCACACTTAATCGAAGCGGGATCCGACGTCTTTGTCATGCCAAGTCTATACGAACCGTGCGGATTGAACCAACTTTATAGCCTTCGCTACGGCACGGTACCGATCGTGACCGAGACGGGCGGATTGGCGAACACCGTCGTTGACTGTACAGAAGCCACCTTACGGGATGGCACCGCGACCGGTTTTTTCATTCCCGAAGCGAACGCAGCATCGCTCGACGCAACCATCGGGCGGGCGTTGCACCTGAGGTATCACGAAAAAGAAAATTGGCAACAAATTATCGAAACTGGAATGTCGCAAGACTTCTCTTGGCGGCATAGCGCCGACCAGTACATTGACCTTTATGCAAAAACCATTGCCCTTAAAAAAAACCCACCAAAAACGACCGTCAAACTCGCCGATGATTCACCAACTTTTCGATAAATTTGTCTCGCCAAACCGTAGTAGGATCCGTTAGTATCTCTTACGGTCTCTGCACCCCCACAGGAATTGGTGCATCAAAAAAACCCTGTATGTGAATTAGTACCTTGATCGAAAACGCCTCTCCGCGAATCGCTAAACGAAACAAAACGCAAGCGGCATTACCGAGGCGGGAGGAAACAACGCCACAATCAGCAAGCCCATCAACCGGGGCGAATGACTGTGCTGAATCACGGCTCAATCCAATCACGGGGGATTGGACGATCTTTGCTCCTCATCGCGGAGCACGACCGGATCAATTTGGCACCGACCAACGCGTCCCGGCAACAAGCAAGGTTGATTGTCCGTTCTGTGCAGGTGAGGAACACACGACACCGCCACCAACTTGGGTTGCGAAAATCATCGCAGACGACAGCTTTCAAGTGCTGTTGCCATCGGGTGCTGACACTGCGACACCGCCTGCACCCATCAGCGATTGGTCCGTCCGAGTGGTGCCCAACAAATTTCCAGCGGTAACGGCTACTGCAGAGGATGGGGATGAAAACGCATCATCCAAACGGGTCCATCCGCTGTTTCAGAACAGCAAGGTTATCGGCGGACATGAAGTGATCATCGAATCACCCAATCATGTTCAATCGATCAGTGAATTAGATCTACCGGAAATCAAACTGATGCTGGTTGCTTATCAACAGCGACTGAAGCATTGGCGTAAGCAACGTGGCATTCAGTACATTAGTTTGTTCAAAAATGTCGGTGGTGATGCGGGAGCATCGCTGCAACATAGCCACAGTCAATTGCTGGCGACTGACCAGATGCCCAACTCGGTTGAAAACATCAACGAACGGATGCGGTCGCACCAAGCAAGAACGGGATGCTGCTTGCAGTGCGATATCATTCGCGCCGAATTGAAACAAAAGCAACGTATCGTCGCGCAATCCAACTCGCTCGTTGCCTACTGTCCCTATGCGAGTCGGCTACCGATGCTGCTTCGCGTAACCACCAAGGACCACGTCGACCATTTTGATCAACTTTCGTACGAAGTCCTGGACGATTTGGCTCGGATGATCAAACGAATGACCGGTTGGCTTGAAACGCTTATCCCCAACGCCTCGTACAACATGTTGCTGCATACGCGTCCACCGGGTGCCCATGGCAACGCCGAGGCATTTCACTGGTCGCTTGAATTCTTTCCCAGAATCAGCCGTGTCGCTGGTTTCGAGTGGAGCAGCCAGTGCATGATTAACACGGTGCTGCCTGAATTGGCCACCGAGAAATATCGAAAATGTGCCGCAGCGGAAAATCCCCGCCTGGTGCTTTAATCTCCGCGAGACTCGCAAACGCTAGCTTTCCACGTTAGCCAGCTTTGCCTATCTACACCTCTCGCCCCTATTCTTATTCACGCATCTTCCCAAGCGTACGCATCATCTTACGCGTACGCAGTCTCGATTCCTGAGGCGGCGAAAACGCGGACACTTCGCGACCCAAAACGAAAACGCAGTTTGGGTAAATGAATCGGATCATTCTGGCCGATACAACCATCAACAGTGCCATTGTCCACACTGCCAAACGTTCCCGAAGGGTCGCCCCCTGGGAATCAGCAGCGGCCAATTCCATGGCATTGGGTTTGTGATTGACCGAATTTGCCCCTTTCAACCCCATCATCACGCATATGACGCCGCACGCTTATCTCTGTTTGGTTCTTCATAACCATCAACCAATCGGCAACTTTGATGGCGTTTTTGAACAAGCGTATCAGGACAGTTACCTGCCATTCATGGAGGTGTTCGAGCCTTTTGAGGCATTGCGGATTTCGCTGCACACATCGGGCCCGCTGATGATGTGGTTGGCTGATCGCCACCCCGAGTACATTGATCGCCTGCGGATGTTGGTCGAATCGGGCCGCGTCGAAATTGTTGGTGGACCTCAATACGAACCAATCCTGTCGATGCTGCCACGTCGCGACCGGATCGGACAAATTCAAGCTTACGGAAACTGGCTGCACCGCACCTTGGGCGTGCGTCCTCGCGGCATGTGGACTCCTGAACGCGTTTGGGAATCATCGTTGACAAGTGACGTCGTCGATGCAGGCATTGAGTACACCGTGCTGGATGACTTTCATTTCCGAGCCGCCGGTCTTCGTGATCCCGAGCTGACCGGTTATTACTTGACCGAAGATGATGGACGTGTGTTACGCGTCTTCCCTGGATCGGAGCACCTTCGCTACACGATCCCATTCCAACCGGTTAACGCCACAATCGAGCATTGTCGTGACCTGGCCCATCGCTCGCCGGGCGTCGTGTTGACGTTTGGTGATGACGGCGAAAAATTCGGCACTTGGCCTGACACCAAGGTGCACGTGTACGAGAAAGGCTGGTTGCGTTCGCTGTTCGAGTCACTGTGTGCCAACGCGGACTGGCTAAAGACCGTCACGCTCGAAGATGCGATCACGCAAACCGCACCGGTCGGCAAAGTTTACTTGCCCGATTGCAGCTATCGCGAAATGACCGAATGGTCGCTGCCTGTCGCGGCGCAAGAAACGTTTGACGACGTCAGCCACGCGATGGAAGACCAACCACAGTGGACCGACCTGAAGGACTTTGTACGCGGCGGTTACTGGCGTAACTTCAAAACCAAGTACGACGAAACGAACGAAATGTACGCGCGGATGATGCATGTCAGCCGCCAACTTGCCGAGTTCGAAGCCACGGGGAATCACGCCAGCGAGATTGCACAGATTCGTGATGATCTGTACCGGGGTCAATGCAATTGCCCGTATTGGCACGGTGCGTTCGGCGGCATCTATCTGCCGCATCTTCGCAACGCAATCTTCCAACACTTGATCGCGGCTGACAACGAACTGGAACGACTCAGCGGTGTCAACGAACACAGCATTCAAGCAACCGCATCGGATTATGATTTTGATGGATTCCAAGAAGTCCGACTCAGCAACAACCGCTTGTGTGCTTGGTTCGCACCGGGACGTGGTGGTCGGATGTATGAATTGGACGTTCGTGAAATCCAACACAACTTGTTGGCAACGCTACAACGTCGCCCGGAAAGCTATCATCGTAAAGTATTGGCAGGTCCAAACACCGGCGGTGACGAAGTCGCGAGCATTCACGACCGCGTTGTCTTCAAGCAAGCCGATCTCGATCAACGTCTTCAATACGACCGATTCACTCGCAAGAGTTTGATGGATCACTTCTACGACAACGATGCGACGTTGCAAAACGTGGCTCGCGGTGAAGCGACCGAACGCGGCGACTTTGTCGAATTGGCGTTTGAAACCAAACTGCGTCGCGGTGCCGATCGTGTTCAAGTCCAAATGCGTCGCGAGGGCAACGCGTGGGGGATTCCGATCACGTTGACCAAGGCCGTCACGATGCACGCCGGTAGCGATCGATTGACGGTTGCCTACTTGCTCGAAAACGTACCGCAAAATCAACCACTGCATTTTGCCATCGAAATGAATTTTGCGGGGCTGCCATCGGGTGCGGACGATCGTTATTTCTCGGACGTCAACGGCCATCGTCTCGGACAACTCGGTGAAGAACTCGACCTCGAAAATGCGCTTGGACTGAGCCTTTCGGACCGCTGGCTCGGCATCGATGTGGCACTCGAGATCAATCGACCAAGCGGCATTTGGGCATTCCCGATTCAAACGGTCAGCCAAAGTGAATCTGGGTTCGAACTTGTCCACCAAAGCGTTTGTGTGCAACCTCACTGGATTGTCACAGGCGACGAAAACGGTCGCTGGAGTGTCGAGTTCGAACTGGCCACATGCTGCGAGCAAAAGTCGGAAACTGTTCACGAACAACAAGTGATCCGGCTGTAGCGCATGCGTTTCACGCATGCATAGACTTTGAGCCGTAACGTTAGCCACAACGCGTTAAAAATCGATTGGCCGGTTTCCACTGGCCAATGGCAAGCCGGCCGGTGGGAACCGGCCGTACTTTACTTTTCTGTGAAGTTAGCCGTTTGGGCGAACGCTGTGAAGTATTTTTCTTATAGAGCTTGTGCAAATTTAGCGTAGCGGAAGTCGTCAAGACTTTCGTTTCCATGGCGTCTGATCCCCCAGAACTCTTGACGAGTTCCGCTACAAAAAATGCTTCACAGCGTTTGCCAAAGCGGCTAACACATTCAGCCGCCCGGTAAATTCCGGACGTTTCACTCGCTGCGACCGGGCGGCCTCTCGCCGCTCCGCTTTTGCTCCGCGTCGCTCGCCAGGCATGTCCACGGCGGGCCGCATTCTTTTTCGGGCATTTTCTCTCCCGCCCGAGCGGTTTTGCCGCTGTCGCAAAAGTGCGAACGCGTGATTCATTTGCGGTGTCTTGCCTAGAACCACCCTACCCCCCAATAATATTTATAGGTTTTCGCGTGACAACCTGTTGGCGAACCGGCCAGGACATCTAGAGGACGAAGTGCTATCGACCCCACGGAACTCTCCTCGTCCGAACTACTCCGACTCGCTCGGGCAGGCGATGCTACGAGCGTAGGAGCGTTGCTATCAAAATACGGCAATTACATGGAGATGATTACACAGGCCCAGCTTGATGCGCGGGTCCGACGACGCGTCAGTTCGTCCGACGTGGTTCAAGAAACCATGCTGGAGGCGCACCGTGACTTTGAGAAATTTTCCGGTAGTACGATGGCCGAATTTACCGGCTGGCTACGAAAGATACTGATCAATAATCTCGCCCGCACGGTCGAGACTCACCTGTTGGCGGCGAAACGGGACGTTCGCCAGGAACGATCACTGGAGAACACCGATGACGCCCTGAATCGGTCCCACCTGCGAATTGAATCGATGCTTTCGGATCATGCCCGATCGCCTGCGTCCGAAGCGGATCACCAGGAAGCACTAGTGCAAATGGCCAACGCGATCGCTGACCTACCGACCGAATATCGAGAAGTGATTGTACTCAGGCACATCGAGGGACTGCCGTTTAACTGTGTCGCCGAGCGAATGAAGCGAACCCCCGGAGCGGCCCGCATGCTTTGGATGCGGGCCATTGAACGTCTCCGCGAGACCATGAACCAACGTTGATCGAGTGAAACAAACATGCACGTTGCAACGCACCCTGCCCTGCCCTCTTGGCAACATCTACCGACCGGCCTGCAAACACGGTTGGCCGAACTGCTGGACAAATACGCATGTTCACTCGAGGCAGGTGATGAAGCTTCGGCAGAACGATTGCTGAATCAGCACCCCGAACTCAGCGAGCATCTGCATGGACACCTCGAAAGCCTAAGACTGCTTTGTCGCCCTGCCCAACAAGCACCGTCAAATCCTGACCGAGTCGATTCCGACAACCAATTCCAAGGAATTGGCTCTCGCGGCAATGGCACCGAATCGCTGCTTGGCGACTATCGCATCGAACGTGAAATTGGCCGTGGCGGAATGGGAGTGGTCTATGCAGCAACGCAACTTTCACTGCGGCGTAGCGTTGCTTTAAAAGTACTGCCCTTTGCCGCGGTCTTGGATCAACAGCAAGTCACCCGATTCCGCAACGAAGCCCAGGCGGCCGCCTCGCTGCATCACCCCAACATTGTGCCCGTCTTTGCCGTTGGCTGCGAGCGTGGCGTTCACTACTACAGCATGCAGCTGATCGATGGACAAACGCTCGAACAAGCCATCAAAGAGATGCGGTACCAACAAAAACTCCGTCCCTTGTCGCAACTTCATTACGCCGAAGAAGCTTACGCGGTCCACGACCCGAGTGACGTGGCCTTTGAGACGACCATTGGCGTCACTTCCAATGCCCCCAACGCCTCCGCCCCCAACACCCCTCGCAGCGAAGCGTTATCCAAAGCCCGTCCCAACGGAACCTCGCAAGTACCCGTTCAACCATCGCGTGGCACGTTCGCTAGCACCGTGATCAACCCGACGGAAACGGTTCGTAATCGCGATTTCGTGCGTTCGACAGTACAGATCATCATCGACGTCGCCGAGGCATTGGATTACGCACACCAACAAGGCGTGGTGCATCGTGACATCAAACCATCAAATCTTCTCGTCGATGCGGCCAGCAAGGTGTGGGTCGCCGACTTTGGGCTGGCGCGATGTCGCGGTGTCAACAACTTGACCGCTCACGGAAACATCATCGGCACCGCTCGCTACATGAGTCCCGAGCAGGTCGCCGGACGGTCTCAGGAAGTCGATCACCGTACCGACATCTATTCGCTGGGCATCACGCTGTATGAATTGCTAACGCTTGAGCCCGCCTTTGCGGCATCTAACCGCGAACAATTACTTAGTGCGATCGAGTCGCAGGATCCCCCATCGCTGCGTCGCCGGAACCCTGCCATCTCCGT